>JAISSG010000023.1 GCA_031273185.1 Treponema sp.
TGTCGCCGGACTGGATCGTCGGCGACATGGACTCGCTGGGCAGTGAAAGCCGCCTTGCAAAGTATCCCGGCGAGCGGGTTGTCCGCCACGCCGCCGAAAAAGATCACAGCGACACCGAGATGGCGCTTTCCCTGCTGTGGGAAAAGGGTTGCACCAAGGCAAAGTGGAACCGGGCCGTTGAGCGTAACGGACGGTGGCTCAGGCTCAAACAGGAAGCGCGGCGGACGCTGGAAAGCGAGCAGCATGCAGAATTGGGGAAATAGCAATCGGTGGAGGTTGAAACGGTATTCGGCCAGATAAAAGGGAACCTCGGTTACCGAAGGTTTCTGCTGAGGGGGGCGGCTAAAGTTTCGACCGAGTGGGGCTTGCTCACTTTAGGCTATGATTTGAAACAAATACATCGGTTAAACCGGGAGAAAACGGCATAATTGAACTATAGAAATGCTGGATATCCATGATTTTGCGGAAGATGTTCATGCCGCTGTTGAACAAATTCGCACCACGTTCTTGAAAAAACAAAAATAACAACACCACCTGCCACTCTTTGCGCCCCCACATGGGCCTCTTTCCTGGTTACGCTATTTTTTCCATGCTTGTTTCCGGCAGGGGGAATTCATCAAGGTAGTGTTCGAGGATGCGGCGCTCGTCCCTGGGGAAAGAGACAAATTCCAGCGCGAGGATCTTCTGCTCAACCCGGGCGACGCGGCAAACCGGCGAGAGGATTGCGCCGCCGACACGGAGGCTGCATTCCCTGATCTCGCTGTGCAGGGTGACATCCTTTGCCGGCAGCGATTCGTCTGGAAAAAACGACAGCCCCTTGGTGGAAATGGTCCTGACCTCGCCGGTGATGATTGGTTTGCCCGCAGCGCTTGCCATGAGAAAGCCTATGCGATCCCACGGCTCAACGGTGAAACGGCGGCGTTTTCTTTTTTCCAGGACCGGCACATAGTGGCTGAGGACGTTTTGCAGCCGGTACAACTCTTCGGGCCTGTTCAGCTCGTCGTCAACGATTCCGCTGGCGCCCATGTAAAATGCCTTTGATGTTTCCTGGGTGCCAAAGCCCTTGCCCTTCAGGATGATGATGGGGCATATTTCCCTTGGCCGCTCGCTTCGGACGAACTGCACGAGTATTTTCCAGTGCCTGGGGAAATCCCGTGCGCTGACAACTATTGCCGCAGGGTTGATCTCGTCGATGTTGTCCATCGCCTTGAGCACATGGCGATAACGGATTAGCTCAAAGCCCAGGGGTCGTATTGACCGGGAAATGATGTTGCAGTTCTCGTCGGAGCCAAGCACCAGGAGCAGTTTCATTCCGTTCCCAGGTTAATAACCGAGTAATCCACGATGGTCCAGACATTGTCCTTTAGTCTCAGGTAGTAGGTATAGCGTTTGCGCTCGGTAAAATTTGGATACCTGAATTTTTGCAGGACAATGACGCTCCCTTCAAAGCCGTCGTACTGGGTTCGCTCTATCACGAATTCGCTGGGGATGACGGAGATGCTCCCGTCGGTTACATCGTTTTGCAGTTCCTGCCGGTAGAGCGCGACCATCCGCCTTCTGCCCTCCTCGCTTTCGGACAGCCATTTTCGCTGGCTCACAGCGTCACGGGCCAGCATCGCCTCAAGGTCGAGGTACAGGAAGAACCTTTCCCACTGCGATCTCTGCCGCGCGGTCAGCATATAGTCCACGACCTTGTCCGGGGCAAGCTGTTGGCGAACCAGCACCGCGCCGGTCGCCACGTCCATTTCCAGGGGGATACCGTCGGGGCCGGTTACCACCGGCGGCCTGACGTTGAGGCTCAACCGCTGGGATTCAAGCGCTCCCTGTCCGGCGGCTGTGGACAGCCCTGCGGTTGTTGCGGTGCTGGAGCGGATAAGCTCTGGGTACATGCTGGCCCTGACCACAAAGGCCCCGGGCTGGTCCAGTTTTACATAGCCGCGAAGGTCTTCGACAAACGAAAAAGACTCTCCCGATTCCACCGCTATCTCCCGGAAATAGATATGCTGGGACTGGGTGCGCTTGCGGATCAATGTGTCCGCCGTCTCAAGGGGGCGGTTGTTCACCGTCCGCACGTCGAAATCAATGGAAAAAACCCGCTCGTCAGCCAGCTTGAACCGGTAGGTGCTGGGGCTGTTGTTGGCAATCGTAACCTGAATAAGGACGGGATCGCCCTCGGTATAGTAAATGCGCCGATCATAAAAGCGGATGCTAAAGTCAATACCGGTGGCCTGGGCGCTCAGGGGGATTGCAAGGCCCAGCAGAACCAGAACAAAAACCCATCGGTTACAAAACCGCAATCCTTTTATCTCTTTCATGCTTGTTTCCTTACATGTTAATATACAAGAATACATTTCTTCATTATAGTATCGGCAGATCCGCATGAATACCTTATCCTTTCCAGAGCTTTTGGGCAAAATTTGCAGGTCGAAGCCGATGTCCGCCTGCGTTTCCGCCGTCACGGAGGGTAAATTCCCCCTTGAAATAGCGGGCTGCGAGGGGGCGATGGGGGCGCTCCTGCTGGCACGGCTCTATGCTGCCCGCCCCGGCCTGTATTTTGCCGTGGTTCCCCAGGAGGCTGACGCCGCCGATCTTGCCCTTGACCTGGCCTCTTCTTCCGTGCCATGCCTCCAGTTCCCCTGGTGGGGCGCGGTGCCGTACCGGGAGCTTGCCCCCCTTTCGGCGGTGTTCGGCGAACGGGTCAAGGTGCTGGGCGATCTGGTGCTGGGGAAGGGCGGTATCGTTATCATCCCCCAGCGGGCCTTCCTTACCCCCCTGCCGCCGCCGGACTATGTCAAAAGCCTGTTGGTCAGCCTCAAGCCTGGCGGGAAAATCGACACGACGGGGCTTGCCGCACAGCTTGTCTCCTATGGCTACACCCGCGTCCCCCGCGTGCAGTTGCACGGGGAATTTGCCTTGCGCGGCGAGGTGCTGGACATATTGATGGGCGGCGACGAGGAAGCTTACCGGATACTGTTTGACTTTGATCGGGTTGAATCGATTAAATGTTTTGACCCGCTGTTGCAGGGTAGCAGGCCGGGCCGGGAAAAATTGCCGGAACTGTTGATCCGCCCGTTGCGTGAGGTGGTCTGGACCGACGAGCGTATTGAGGCGCTGGGGGACAACCTTGCCGCCTTCAAGGAATTTGCCGACGGCGGAAAAAGTATTGTTGAGGAGTTGATCGCCCGACGGGGAATGGTGGGTGAGGAAATGCTGTACCCGCTGGCGTTTGAGCGGGCGGGCAGTTTGCTTGACTACCTCGGCGCGGCGGGAACGCTGGTACTGGTCGATAGGGAACGGCTGGAGAACGCCCAGGAAAGCCTCAACCGTGAGTACCAGGGCCTGTATGCCCGCTCGCGGAGGGAAAGCGGCCAGCACCGCGATTACCCCCTGCCTGATCGACTGTTGTTCAATTTCAAGGAATTGATCGAAGGGTACGAAATCGCAGACCCGCGACTCATCGCTTTCAAAACCATTAAGAGTGAGCCGAGGGCGGGGGCCTGCTACATCGACATCCACTGCGAGCCGTCGCGGAGTTTCTTTGGCAATATCATGT
>JAISSG010000083.1 GCA_031273185.1 Treponema sp.
AAAGCCTTATTTTTCAGCCCCAAGTAGCCTTGAAAGTGTGTCAAAATGACCCATTTTATGCCACTTTAGGGCGGATTTTCAATCATTGTATGACCTCATGCGTAACATGAGTTATTAAAGGGAAATCATTTGATGAATATATACCAGAGAAATATAAATAAAACCACTGCGCCTAACAGGATTATAAACGCATCGCCGCCATTCGGCGGCTCGGGCTCCGTTCGGCTAGGTCGGTCGCTACGCTCGCTCCCACGTCTCACTCCGCCACAGTTTGCCAGCCCTGGTCTTGCTCCGCAAGCCCTTATTCGGGCTGGCAAACCGTCGTTTACAACCGGGAACGGAAGAGGAGACTCGCACATGCCTCAATCAACATACCCCGCCCCTCTGGGCTAAACTTGACCCACAATTTTCTACCGACATGGTATAATGCCCCTAAAAGAGCCAAAACTCTGGGAGGGGAATATGGCAAAGAAGCATACTTTCAACATGGAAGAGGAATTCGCGGGGCCGGATTACAACCCAAGCCGCCTTGAAAAACGGTTTGTCCGTACCGTGGAAAATTATGGGTCAAGTTTAGCTTATAGCACCGGCTATCGTCTCTTCCGTCACGGTTGTATGCGAGGTTGCCAGCCCCCTATAAAGCAACCCGTAGGGCTGCGGGGGATGGCAATGTGGGTGAAGGAGGCGTGGGAATGGGCGAAGCGAATGACCTGGCCGACTGAACCCCGAGCCGCCGTCAGGCGGCGAAGTGCTTGCTTTTTTCACAATTCTATTCCATTTACAAATTTATTTATATCAAATAACATATATTTTAACTTCCAATTATGCATAAATAAATGAAATATTAGAAACAAAACACATAATCCTATTTGTATCTTTATATTTTCTGTTATTCCTTGTTCCAAGATAAAATTAACAATAATTACTATTGGAAATATTAAATTTGTCAACGGTATCCTTGAAATAATTTTATATTCCCCGTTTTCAATTATACAATTATTTATAAAATATGGTAAAAGCAAATTTAACCGCCACTCAAAATCAGGTTTTTGTACAAATAAAAATTCATTTTCAGAAATGATTTTTATACGTACATTGTTTTTTATATATACACTCCCTATTCTATCACTAAAATCCAATATTCCCATTTTTCCCATATCCATATCAATTATTTTAATTCCATATATGAAAAAAAGGGGAATAAAATTAATTATACAAATTATCCCAACGAAATAAATGACAAAAGCAATCACCCATAATATTATAAATTCATTCATATTTACATCCTGTCAAATTTTATTTTACTATATCAATAAATAATTGTCACGGGGGTGGACAATCGTCCAGACGGGCAACATGCCATCCGTCGTCTTTCCAATTACTTTTTAAGCCGCTTCGTCCAAATCCTGATCTGATACGTCGCCCAGTGGGAAATCAAAAGCTGCATGCGCGGGTGCGACCAGATATCGCTGTCCAGAAGAAATTCGGAAAAAACGGACTGGGCGACGCCAAACGAGGGTTCCTCGCTAAAGGGATAATCGGGAAGGTCCATTATCCAGCGGGACAGGGGGGAGCCGTCCCTGTCCTGCGTCAGGGCCAGCACCGCCGACTGAATGCCCGTCGCCTGTTTTTCAAGCAGCGGCAGCTCGTGCCTTTTCCTGCCGCCCCTTCGCCCGCCCAGACTGAAGCTGAAAAATTCGAAGGCCGCCTCCGCCTCGTCCATGGCAAGGGCCCCGGCAAGCGGCGGCTCCGCGAGAAAACGCACCAGTATGCGGTAGAACTGGTTCTGGGTGTCCACGATTGCAGCCATCGCAAGGACAACCTCGTCGCGCAGGTACGGCGGCGGGTCGGCGTCCCGGAGTATGTCCACCAGGGCGTACAGCGATTCGGGTATGCCGTAGATGCCCAGGGATTCCACCCCCATGATCATCAGCCGGGGGTTATCGGTGCCAAGGACGATGCGCTCTGCCTGCGGGCGGAACGCCTTGTCCCTCAGCCTGGCAAGGGCGATCATCGCCTCCCCGGCAAGCATGTAATCGGACGAGGACGCAAGCTCCCGCAGCAGGGGGATCGCCGAAACGCAGCCGTGGTTGCCCAGAATCCGCGCCGAGACATAGGCGGTGGTAAACGGGTTGTTGATAATATCGTTAACCAGCGCGGTTTCGGCGTCATCGCCCAGGGATTCCAGGTGCTCAAGCGCCCGTATCGCTTCCATCCTCGTGATAAGGCGGGGGGACCGCGCCCGTTCCAGGAGGTTTTTTATGGAGAGCTGGGAGGGCATGCTGTACAGGGCGCCCAGGAGCATCTCCTCCTGGCGGGAATTCCGCGCCTTGCCCAGGCGGTCCAGCAGGGATATGGCCTGCAGGTCGCGGAAGGAAAACAGCACCTTTACCGCGCCCGCCAGCGGGAGCGCCCCCAGCGACGTGAGCTTTCCCTGCAAGAGAACGGCAATCAGGGTCAGCGCGACGATAATGGCGTATAACAGCTTGAACGACATGAAGGGCGCGAGCCCAAGGCCGGCGAAGGTGTCCAGCAAAAGCCCGGCGAGAAAAGACCCGCTCGCGCCGGCGATGCCAAAGATGAAAAAATACAGTATGCCCATGTCGATCATTTTTTCAGGTGGCACAAGGCCCATAAAATACGTCTGGGCGATTCCCTCGGAGCCCATAAAGCCAAAATTCAGCATGAAGAACAAGAACGAAAGGAAAAGAATCGCCACGGTAAGGTTGCCAACGGCTGACAGCGGGAAGAACAGCATGGGGATCATCGTCAGCACGCTGAGTATCACGCAGAGGATGAATATCGGCTTTGCGCCGATCCTGTCAACGAGGAATCGTATCAGCAATCCCACCAGCAAATTCCCCAGGCCGCCGGCTACCGCGTACATCAGCACCATGCCGTCGCTCTGGCTGAACACCTCGCGGGCGTACACTACCAGGAACGTCCGCGACACCCCCGACGCCAGGATGACGAGCAGGAGGATCGCCAAAAAGAGCTTGATGGACCTTTGGGAAAGGGCCTCTTTGAAAATGCTCGCAAGGCTTATTTTTTCCGCCCCTTCCTCGCTGGGCGGCTCGGGCACCTTCCTGATCAGCACGCCGGAGGTAATGCCGAAAATAATGCCCACGGAAAAGATTATCGAGTACAGGTACAGCGGCGGGTTCCCGCCCAGGACAATGGCGGCGGCAAAGCCGGAAACTATCAGCGCGGCGCTGTTGATGATCTGTATCAGGGTCATGTAGCTGCCCTGGTCCGGGCCGGAGGAAAGGTTGCTGAGCACCGGGTTGTTGCCGATCATCCCGATGCCCCGCAGCAGGTGGAAAATGCATACCCCCAGCATGGTCAGCCCGAGCGCCAGGTCATTGCGGCCAAAATACGCGGCAAGGGGCGCCAGGACAATAGGCGTCATCCCCACCGCGCGGGTTATCCAGCCAAAGCTGTAGATGCTGACGATTCTGTACCGCCGCGAAAGCATCCTCCCCAGGGGAAGGAAAAAAAGCGATACGTACAGCATGGAGTTCAGGATGCCGATATAGGTCGAGCTTGCCCCCAGGCGCATGGCAAACAGGGTAATAATGCTCCCTCCCAGGAGGTACCACGACAGGGCGTTAAAGATATTGAAGACGTTGAACACCTGGCGGGCCTTGCCGAGGCGGTACGGCGACAGTGGGGGTATCATGGGGTTATTTAAATAACATTATCGCTTGCGTGTCAAGAAACCGGCGTACCTTCCCCGCCTAAAGCTCCCCTCCTAGTTTCTTTCCGGGGCTTCCGCTATAATGCGAATAATGAGCGACAGCTTTAACGAGAAAAAAGACAAAAACAAGGGCCCTGGCCCGCAGTTCCCCTTTGGCGGCCCCAAGCTGCCCGATTTCAAGCAGTTCGGGGGCTGGAAATTTACGCTGATCTACATAGTCGTGCTGGTTATCGGTATAAGCCTGTTCAACTACGTCTTTCTCAGCAGGGTTAACCCGACGATAGACTTTTCCGAATTCAAGGCGAGAATCTCCTCCGGCGAGATAAAGCGGGTCGAGCTGACCGATGCCTACTTTACCGGCTACACGACCATCGCCCCCCAGCGGGAGCCGGGCAGGGCCCCCATCCGCAACCCCTATGCCGGCCCCCGGGAGCCGGTGTACCGCACGGTTCCGATTCCCGACCCGGAGATCATCAGGCTGATGGACGAGAGGGGCGTGGCGTACTACGCCGTTTCCCGCGAGGGGAGCGCGATCCTCAACCTTATCTTTAGCTGGGTGCTGCCCATCGCGTTTTTTTTCCTGATCTGGCGTTTCCTGGTGAAGCGGCTGGGCAGCATGGGCGGCAACGTGCTTTCGGTGGGGCAGAACCGCGCGGTCATCGTCGCCGAGGGGGACATCGCCACCCGCTTCAACGACGTTGCCGGCGTGGACGAGGCCAAGGAAGAGCTGGTCGAGGTGGTGGACTTTTTGAAAAACCCCCGCAAGTACACCGAGATCGGCGGCAAGATTCCCAAGGGCGTTTTGCTGGTGGGGCCGCCGGGGACGGGCAAGACCCTGCTGGCACGCGCCGTCGCGGGGGAGGCGGGCGTTGTGTTCTTCCGCATGAGCGGCGCGGACTTTGTCGAGATGTTTGTCGGCGTGGGCGCGGCGCGGGTGCGGGACCTGTTCAAGCAGGCGCGGGACAAGGCCCCGTGCATCATTTTTATTGACGAACTGGATGCCATCGGCAAAAGCCGGATCAACAACATCGCCGGGGGCAACGACGAGCGCGAGCAGACGCTGAACCAGCTTCTGGTCGAGATGGACGGCTTTGACGCGACATCCGGCCTGATCATCCTGGCGGCGACGAACCGCCCCGACGTGCTGGACCCGGCGCTGCTGCGCCCCGGACGTTTCGATCGGCAGGTGCTGGTTGACCGCCCCGATCTCAAAGGCCGCGAGGCGATTCTACTGATCCATTCAAAGCCGGTAAAACTCGACCCGGCGGTGGACATAGTGGCCGTTGCGCGGATAACCTCCGGCTTTTCAGGCGCTGACCTTGCCAACATCGTCAACGAGGCGGCGCTGCTCGCGGTAAGGGCAGGCAGGAAAATGGTGTCCCAGAAGGACTTTGACGAGGCCATCGAGAAAACCGTTGCCGGCCTGCAGAAAAAAACCAGGGTGCTCAAGCCCGAAGAGCGAAGGCTCACAGCCTACCACGAGGCGGGCCACGCCCTGATCGCGGCCTTTACGCCTAACGCCGATCCCGTCCAGAAAATTTCGATAATCCCCAGGGGCTTTGCCCTGGGCTATACCCTCCAGCTTCCCCTTGAGGATCGCTTTACCGTAACCAGGTCGGATCTTCTGGGAAAGATAGGGATTCTTCTGGGGGGCCGTATCGCCGAGGAAATGGTGTCCGGCGAGTATTCCACCGGTGCGGCCAGCGATCTTACCAAGGCCACGGACATGGCCCGCAAGATGATCACCGACTACGGCATGAGCGACCGTTTCCGCAACGTGGCCCTTACGTCACGCGGCATGAGCATGACGGGCCAGGAAAAGCACGAGCCGTCGTTCCAGCGGGAGTATGCCGAAAACACCC
Organism: Treponema sp.; assembly: GCA_031273185.1. The sequence continues at coordinate 5,560 of JAISSG010000083.1, forward strand.
AGCAGTACGTTGACGAGGAGATCGCGAGGATCATTGATGGCGAATACGCCAAAGCCAAACAAACGCTGGAACAGCAGCGCCATGTCCTTGACACCGTCGCGTCAGCCCTGATCGACAGGGAAACGCTGGACGAGAAGGAATTCAAGGCGCTGATGGCGGGGGCGTAAAACCCTGCGGCGGGGGAGCCTTATGTTGGCGTTGCGTCATCCGTCACTGGCAGGTACTGCTCGGTAAGCTCCCTGACAACTTTTTGCAGCGAATCGTTGAAGTCGTTGAGGTAAATCCGCATTTTGTTGTCCGGCATGTCGCTGGGCAAAAAGAACTGATGAGGCTCCACGCCGAGCGCGACGCTGAGTTTTGCAAGGGTTTTGGCGGATACGCCCTTTTTGCCATTTTCAATGTCGTTGATGAAATTGTGGGTAAGCCCGGCGTTAAGCGCAAGCCCCAACTGCGAGATGTTTTGCATTGACCTGATCCGCCTCAGGTTTTTGCTGATCAGAAATCGCACGTAACTTTCAGTGATTTTTTCTTTCATATTTGTCGATAGTATAGCTTATTTTACCACCTAAACAAATAGTCAGTGGCGACAATATTGTCGCCGCAAGTTTTTTAACAGTTTATATTTCAAAATTTGTTTTTATTATTCGATCATTTTACGCCTCACGCAGGTTACGCGATACGCCAAAAGAAAATCCAGCCAAAGACCTCGCAAGAAACCTGGTTTCAAGAAACCTCGTTTCAAGAAATACTAGACTCTATCACGGGAAGTTTCAAGGGGCGATCCCGCGCCTCGTCCATGCCGCGTTCCAAGGCAGCCGGGTTCAGCAGCGCGATCTCGTAACGCTTCAAGATAAAGGGTATTAATCCCGCAGGATATTAATCCCTTAATCAACATACCCCGCCGCAGAGCAGCGGGGTATGTTGTTCTTAAAAGGTAATTGGTCTCGGGTTTAATACCTTTATGACCGCCCCAGAGGGGCGGGGTATTAAACCCTCGCCACGAATAAAACCTGGCCGAAAGGGGCGAGGGGTTGTATAGATCAGCCGCTTTGGATATGATATTAGTATGCTTTTTAATAGAGGAAAGTTTATGAAATCGCGGTTGCTGGTGCTGGTGATTTTGCCGGTTTTTGTTGCGCTTCCGGCTTATTCCCAGGAGATCACCACGGCGGAGCGCTATCTTGAGATGGTCTCGGAGCGCTACGGCGGGATCAGGGATTACGAGGCCTACATTGCCATCCGCTCCGGCACGAGCGACATGCGTGGAAACATCAGCTATCTTTCCCCCAGTTTTCTCAGGATCGATTTCACCCGGCCCGCCGACCAGGTCATCGTGTTTAACGGGGAGCTTCTGACGGTGTACCTGCCCGAATACCGCGCGGTGCTGAACCAGAGCATAACCCCGAGCCGCCGCTCCGGGGCTTCCATGGCAAGCGCCCAGGGCCTTGCCCTGCTCAGGCGCAACTATGTCCCTTCCTTTGTCTCCGGCCCCGACCCGGTGCCGCTTGAGGCAAATTCCCAGGAGCGGGTGGTAAGGCTCCGGCTTGCCCGGCGAACCATATCGGAGGGCTACCGGGAGATCATCCTCAATGTCAATCCCGTTACCAGGCTTATCCGGCGAATCGAGGGCCGTACCATTGCCGACGTTCAGGTCCAGTTTGACTTTACCGACATCAGGACCAACCAGGGAATCCCCGAACTGCGCTTTATCTACGATTCGCCGGCATCCGCTTATGTGTACAACAATTTTCTCTTTAGAGACGTGGATTAAGGGCGCGGGAGGCAGCAGTGGAATCTCTTGGCGAAAAACTAAGAACCGCCCGCGAGGCGAAAGGCGTTAGCTACGATCAGGCGGGCAAGGACACCAAAATATCCATTCGGTATCTTCAGGCGCTTGAGCGCGAGGATTTTTCTGGTTTCCCGGGCGAAACCTACATTACCGGTTTCCTGAGAAATTACGGCTCCTACCTTGATCTGGACGTTCAGGAAATCCTCTCCCTGTACCACGCCCTTAAAATTCAGGAGCAGCCGATTCCGGTAGAGCAGTTGCTCAAGAAACCTTCGCCCCTGCCAAAGATAGCGATTGGCGTGGCGCTGGCTGTTCTCGTCCTTGGCGGAATTAGCGGGGGGGTTGCCTTTCTGGTGTCCCGCCCCAGAAACACGGAGGCGCCGCCGCCAGCCCCGAGAAGCCCCGTTGAGTACGTAATGAGCGGCGACAGCTTCGAGCATCGTTTTTACCGGGGGGATTCGATCCTGGTTCCGCTCATGGTGGCATCCGGCGGCGAGGCCCGGCAGGATTTTTTCAAGCTGGAGTTGCTGGGCTTGGGCGATGCCGTCACCATCCTCACCCCGGCCGGCCAGGTGATCCTTGACTTGAGCCAGGAAGCAAGCGTGGACCTTGACAACTCGGGCGCGCCGGACGTTCGCGTGGTTGCCGTTGACTATGCCAAAAACAATGCCGACATGGGGGCCTTGCTCCGTATTGAGACAAGCGCCGCGATGTCCCTTGCGTCAGATTCAGGGGCCGAGACTGCCAGCATTGTCGGCCAGTCCGCGTCCACGGTGGTTTTCTCCTCGCCAAACCCGTACCCGTTTACCCTCCAGTCCGTTTTCCAAGGCTACTGCATGTTCCGCTGGGAGATTCTGATGGAGCGCGATCGGCGTGACCGAAACGAGCGGTACTTCCAACGAGCCGACGAGCTGAACATCCAGGCGCAGAACGGCATCCGTGTCTGGGTCTCGAACGCCCAGGCGGTAAAATTCTCCGTCATTGGCGGGGGCAGGACCGTGCCGGTGGAGGTTGGCATCGCGGGCGAGGTAGTGGTGGCCGACATCAGGTGGGTTCGGGACGATGACAACCGCTACCGCCTGATAATCGCCCGCCTTGAAGCCTAAGGTTCCCGTAATTATTTGTGCGTTATTTTTTAGACCCCTTTGGCTGCGCGAAAAACCAGGTTGATGCCGAGAACATGATGGCCTGCCTTGGCAGCAACGGCTGGTCGGCGGCGGGGGACGCGGCTGATGCCGATCTCATCATCGTCAATTCGTGCGGGTTTATCGAAAGCGCAAAGCAGGAATCGATCAACGCCGTCCTCCTCTGGCGCAGGCAGTACCCTGAGAAAAAAATCCTTCTGGCGGGATGCCTCGCGCAGCGTTACGCGAAAGACCTCGCCGAATCCCTCCCCGAAGCCGACGCTTTTTTCGGCGTTGACGACATTTCCAAAATCACCGAGACGGTAAATGCCGTTGTGGGGAATGGGGAATGGGGAGTGGGGACTGGGGGAATTGTTTCCGCTTCCTCTCGGCCTTTGTTGTCGCTGCCGGGGTCCGCTTACGTCAAGATCAGCGAGGGCTGCGACAACCGCTGTTCTTTTTGCGCCATCCCCCTGATACGGGGTCCGCTCCACTGCCGCGCCGTGGCGGACATTGTGGAGGAGTGCAGGGGGCTGTTGGCCAGGGGCGTAAAGGAGCTGTGCATCATCGGGCAGGACATCGGCTCGTACCGCTCAGGC
>JAISSG010000097.1 GCA_031273185.1 Treponema sp.
ATTGTGTTATACTTGTTCATATCCTAACTCCTTTTGTAGTAATGATTTAGCTTGGTACCTTTTTCATTCTACTTGAGGAGTTGGGGTTTTTCAACTATTTATTTTGGACACTAATGATAAAACAAGATAAATTCGATAAATTATTTAATAATTTAACAGAAAATAGCAAACCTGATATTAATAGATTATTAAATGAAAATATTGCTGTAATGAAATGGGAGTATAATGATAATAAATATTGGATGTCATTACCAGAGATAAATTATGATTCATTGGAATGGAGTTTTTTTATTGAAATCGAATAAAAATAAATGAAGAGGACAAACGGCATATAACGGACGGTATACGCTCTGCCGCCATTCGGCGGCTCCGGGGTTCGCTACGGCTAGGTCGGTCGCTTCGCTCGCTCCCACGCCTTCGCTCACCCACATTGCAAACCGCTCGGTTAGCGGTTTGCAACGTCGTATACCTAGAAACGTTTGTCGTGGTTTTTACTTGTAGCCATATTGACAAAAAATAACCAAATACGACAGAATTGGGCTATTAAATCCCCAAAGTAACAACTTGCGGATTATATTTTTCGGCGGCAGGCGACCCTTTGGGCCGCGTGCCGCGAGGAAACGTTTTTACGGCGCCGCCTGTCGGCGTCGCGGCGGCATAGCTCAGTTGGTAGAGCAAACGGCTCATATCCGTTGGGTCATAGGTCCGAGTCCTATTGCCGCTAACGCACTGGCCTTGTACAATAAAGGCATGGACAAGAACAACGCGCTCGCCCTTGGCGCCTCGCTGATCGATTCGTGCCGGAAAGAACTGGCGAAACGTATCGTCGGGCAGGGGCAGATGGTTGACGGGCTGTTGACCGCCCTTATCGCCGGGGGGCACATCCTCCTTGAGGGGGTGCCGGGGCTGGCGAAAACCCTGGCGGTCAAGAGCCTGGCGCAGATCACCGGGCTTGAGTTCAAGCGGATACAGTTCACGCCGGACCTGCTGCCGGCAGACCTCACCGGGACACTGATCTGGGACCAGGCGAAGGGGAGCTTTTCCGTGCGCCGGGGGCCGGTTTTTGCCAACGTGATTCTCGCGGACGAGATTAACCGCGCACCGGCAAAGATGCAGTCGGCGCTGCTTGAGGCGATGGAAGAACGGCAGGTTACAATCGGAGAGACGAGCTACCCCCTGCCTGACCCGTTTTTCGTGCTTGCAACCGAAAACCCTATCGAGCATGAGGGAACTTACTCCCTGCCGGAGGCGGAGCTTGACCGCTTCCTGCTCAAGCTCCTGGTGTCGTACCCCACGCCGGAAGAAGAGCTTGCCATTGTCGCCCGCACCCCCCCGATGGCTTCAGGAGGACTGCGGCATCCTGAGCCGCTGTCGGCGGTGCTGGACGGACGGGCGATTGCCATGCTGCGGGGCGCCGCCGACTCGATCCACCTTGACGGCAAGATCGCCGAGTACATCGTGTCGATTGTCGTGGCGACAAGGCCGGCTTCTGCCCTTTCCGGCGCGGCCAGATCGCAGCCGTCGGGCTCGGCGAGGGCGGCTGAGGGCATTTACCGCTACGTGTCGTTTGGCGCCTCTCCCCGTGCGTCCATCGCCCTGCACCGCTGTTCCCGCATACTCGCGCTTTTTGCAGGCAGGGGGCACGTCAGCCCGGAGGACGTGAAGGCGGCGGCGTACCCGGTGCTGCGGCATCGCATCGTGCTTTCATACGAAGCCGAGGCGGACGGCCTTGATGCCGACGCGGTCATTTCCCGGATTCTCTCCCACGTTCCAATCCCCTGAACGCGCCATGGATACCCATGAACTCTTAAGCAAGATAACCAGGCTTCCCATTGTCACCGACAGCCTTTCGGTGGATATGCTTTCCGGCAATTTCCGCTCCGTGTTCAAGGGCCAAGGCCTGGAATTTGACGAGGCGCGGCATTACCAGTGGGGCGACGACGCGAAGGCTATTGACTGGAACGCCAGCGTCCGCCTCGGCACGCCTTTCGTGAAGATGTTCCGCGAGGAACGGGAACTAACTATTCTGCTGCTCCTGGACACCTCGGCCTCGATGAACAGCGGGACGGCAAACATCTGGGGAAAGGCGCAGGGCATGAACCCTTACGAGCAGGCGCTGCTTGTAGCGGCCCTTATCGCGTTTTCGGCAGAGCGCGGCGGGCAGCGGGTAGGGGCCTTGCTCTTTGACCGGGAGATAGCGCGCGTGTTCCCGCCGCGCAAGGGAAGGCGCAACGTGCTTGCTTTCGTGTCGGGGGCGCTGCAATGCCACAGGCCCGGCGGGGCTTCTCGCCATTTGCCGTGGCAAAAGCCGCAACGCGACGGGCAGAGCAGCAACCTCCGCTCTGCCATCGCCGGCGCAAGCCGCCTCCTCAAGCGGCGGAGCATGGTGGTGCTGATCTCCGACTTTCTGAGCGTGGGCTGGGAACAGGAGCTGGCCGACCTTGGCCGAAGGCATGACGTGATTGCCGTCAGGGTAAATGATCCGGCGGACGGGGAATTGCCCGACCTGGGGCTCCTCGCCATCGAGGACCCTGAGACCGGCCTGCGTCTGGCGGCCCCGACAAGCTCTGCCTCGTTCCGCGACGCGTGGCTCGTGTGGCACAAGGAACGCGCCGATCTGTGGCTGAACCTGTGCCGCAGGGCGGGCGTTGCCAGCCTTGATCTTCCCGTAGATGCGGACGCGGCGGCGGAACTGAGGCGTTTTTTTGGCGGCAGGGGCAGACGGTAACAAATGGTGAATCGCAGCGCCCTGGCCCTGTTCTTCCTCATGCTGGCCCTTGCCTGCGCCCCGGCATCCCCGCAGGACAGGCGCGACGGCGCTTACATGGTTCCCCCCAGGGTATTTGTCGGCGACCAGGCAAGTTTTGTCCTGCCCCTGCCGGGCTTTCCCGTGCAGGCGGATGTGGAACTCAGCCGGGAGCGCATTCCCCCATCCCCCGAAATCGACATTTACCGTGTCGTGCTTGAGCGAAGGCCCGGCGGTAATCGTCTTGTGGTTGAATTTGCCGCTTACGCGCCGGGGACTCTGACGCTGCCCCCGATCAGCATCGCCGGGGAGGTTTTCAGCGGCCTGGCAATCGAGATAAGCTCCATACTTGAACCCGGCGAGTCAGGCAGGGTGCTTTCCGGCCCCGCCCAGCCGCTGGCGATTCCCGGCACAAGCCTCTTGATCTACGGGACCATATTCGCTTCGATCCTTGCCCTCCTCCTGGCGCTGTGGATCGTGCTATGGGGACGCAGGCAGATGAAGGACTGGCTGGAAGCATGGAAGCTCAGGCGGCTGCTGGTTTCAATGTGGAGAATAGAAAAACGCCTGAGAAGGGACCTGGCAAAAGGGCTGGCCCGGCGGGAAATTCTCGACAGGCTGTCAATCGAGTTCCGCAGTTTCCTGTCGTACTTTTCCGGGAAGAACTGCCGAGCCATGACCGCATTGGAATTCGACCGCGCCGCGTTTTTTGAGGAATACCCCAGCGCGCCAAGCGGTGAATTCCTTGGGGGCTTTTTTGGCCGCTGCGACAGCATCCGTTTTTCGGGAGGCGAAATCGACGACAGCGCGGCGCTGGCATTGCTTGCCGACGTAAAGTCATTCCTGAAAACGCTGGATCAGGCGATGCGAAAGGGAAACTTGCAAGGAGATGCCGCATGACACCGGCGGGCTTTGGATTCGAGCGGCCCCTGCTGGCCGTTGCGGCATTAATCGTTATTCCGCTTGCCATTGCGCTGGCGCGGAGGCTGGGCAGCCCCTTTACCGCGTCCATCCCCATCGGCCCCCCGGGGGGCGTTCCTTTCAAGGCACCCTTTAACCTGGAGGGCATCGTCAGGCTGTTGCGCATAATGGAATACTGCGGGGTTTTCCTGCTTTTTGCCGGGGCCGCAGGCCCTTTGATCAAAACGTCGGAAACTATCTGGCTGAACCGGGGCGCGGACATACTCTTTGTGCTGGACATCAGCCCCAGCATGGCGGCGCTTGACATGGACGGAGCAAGCCGGTTTTCCGCCGCCCGCCGCCTGCTGAAAGATTTCGCCGGGCGCCGCCCCACGGACGGCATCGGCCTGGTCGCGGTGGGCAGTGACGCCGCCCTGCTTCTCCCCCCGGCCACGGACCGCGAACTGCTTGCGTCGCGGCTGGAAGACCAGCGGATTGGCGAGTTGGGCGACGGCACCGCCCTGGGCATGGGGCTTGCGGTGGCGGCTTATCACCTTGAAAAATCCACCGCGCAGCGGAGGGCCGTGGTGCTTATCAGCGACGGCGAGAACAACGCCGGGGCGATTCACCCCGAGACCGCAGCGACCATGCTCAGGGACATTGGCGTCTCGCTGTGGGTCATCGGCATAGGTTCCGGCGGGGAAGTCCCCATCGACTACGCCGATCCCTTTACGAGGATGCGGCGCACCGGGTTGTTTGATTCCCGCTACGACGTGGATGCCCTTCGCGGCATTAGCTCGGCGGGAGGGGGAACGTGGATTTCCGCAGCCTCGGCGGATGCCCTCGCCCTGGCTTTTGCCCGCGTAGACGACCAGGAAATGGTTGTGCGCCGCTCGGGGATTGTTACGAAATCCCGCCCCTGCCACCCGCCCTTTCTTATCATCGCCCTGGGCCTGATCGCCGCCGCCAGTTTCGCCAGGCGCTTCTTCCTGGGGGCATGGCTATGAACAGCGATGCCTTCATCGTCTTCGATCATCCCTGGGTACTGCTGGGTTTTGCCGTTTTCGTCCCGCTTGCCCTGGGCGATCGCTTCTCCTCGCGCAGAAAGCGCATCAGGAAAAACCTGCCGAAAAACCTCTGGTCGAAACTCTCCGTATCCCGCCTCTTTTTCTGGCTTTTCCTGGCCTGCCTCATAGCCGCCCTTGCCGGCCCGCGATGGGGGACTGGGCAGGCGCCGGGCGAGTACCGCCGCGCTGTAGACGCGGTCATCGCCCTTGACGTTTCCCGCAGCATGGAGATCGTTGACAGCTCCGGCGGCATTTCCCGCATGGAGCGGGGACTGTCAATCGTCCGAAAAACCATCGCAGCCCTGCCGGAAATGCGTTTTGCCATTACGGTTAGCAGGAGCAGGGGCATTATCGCCATCCCCCTGACCTGGGACACCGATGCGGTGCTTGCCTTCCTGGAGGCTGTTGACGGTTCGTCCCTTACCGGCAGGGGAACAAACCTCGAATCGCTGCTGGACGCATCGGCGGGGGCGTTCCAGGCGTCCCATCCGTCGAACCGGGTGATCGTCCTGGTTTCGGACGGCGAAGCCTTGTCGGGATCCCTTACTGCGGCGATCGGGCGCTGCGGACAGGAGGGCATCGCCGTTACCCCGGTTGCCGTGGGCAGCGACGAGGGCAGCGAGGTTCCCGGCACAGGCGGCGTCATCAGCCGCAGGGATTCTTACGCGATGCAAACGGCGGCTACGGAAACCGGCGGCGCTTATATCGACGGAAACCGCGAGGACGCATCTGCGTACCTTGCCGCCTACCTGCGTTCCCTGGCCTCCCCCCTGGAGATCAGGAAAAACTCAAGCGAGCGAAAGGCTCGCTGGCTCATGTTCGCCATGATCGCTATAATGTGCTTTGGCGCATCCAAACTCAGCCTTTTACGAATAAGGAATAAGGAATGAGGAATGAGGAATGGGGAATGGGGAATGGGGAATGGGGAATGGGGAGTGAGGAATTATCGATTGAAAAAATTGTTAGTCTTTTTTGCTTTGCCGTTTTTGGTTTGCGGGTGTTCCGACATTCCCGGCAAGCTGTTGATAATGGAGGCAAATTACTGGAATTCGCGGGGGGTGTACAACGAGGCGATTCCGCCGTACATGAGGGCGCTTGATTATAGAGAGGCGGCGCCGTATGCCGAATACGGCCTGGGATCGGTTTATTTCGCCCTTGACGAAAAAGAAGCGGCGCTTGACCGTTTTGCCAGGGCCAGGGAGGCGCTTGAAACGCTCCCCCCCTCCGCCAATCGGGAGCTTAGATACCGCGTCCACTACAACACCGGGGTGGCCTTGTTCAGCGGGGGGGATTTTTCCGGCGCGGCGGATTCTTTCCGCAACGCGCTACGGGCTGACGGGCGAAGGATAGAGGCAAAACGGAATCTGGAACTGTGCATCCGGCTGCTTGAGCGGGAGAACATGCAGAGCGGAAGGGGCGGCGATACCGAAGACGAAAGCAGGGCTGTTCTTTTTGACTATATCCGGCAGAGGGAACTGAGCCAGTACAAAAGCCGCGAGTGGGCCGGAGAAGAAGACATAGCGGGGCCGGATTATTAATCATGGATATGTCATCAGGTTTTAACAAGCATCGCTTTATCAAGCGTTGCTTTTATTTTCTCTGGGCTGTCGTGATGTTGTTGCCAGCAACATATCTCTCTGCACAGCATGGCGACCAGCCCCGGATCACGGTACAGGGCACGCCCAATCGCCCCGTTGCAGGATCGGCGTGGACGCTGACCCTGCTTGTCGCCCATAGCGAGCCAAACGAGGTGGAAGTGCTTGTGCCGCATTTTACCGACGCGATCTTTCTTGAACAGATCCTTAAAGGGCCGCGCCTGAAAAACTCTGCCACCGGCCAGACCTATGCCGGCTACCCCCAGCAATCCGAGGAAGCGGCGTTTGAACGCTGGACGGCAATCGAGTACCGCTTTACGCTGATCAGCGCGGGTGCCGTCAGTTTCGACGCATTTACCGTCGTCACCCCCCGATGGCAGGAAAGCACCGCCCCGTTCAGCCTCTGGGTGCAACAGTCGCCGGACATCGCCGATACGCGGCACTACCGGCTTGCATGGGAACAACTGCCGCCAGTCCTGCAAACCGGCGAAAGCGCCGTCTTTAGCCTGCGTGTCAGCAGATGGGACTCAGCATCGGCGCTCCCCGAAGCGCAGATGTTCCTGCCGCCCGTGCCGCAGGGATGCATCCTCGAAGCCCTCCCCGTGGCAGACGAGGAACGACAAAAAGGCATTGCGCTGAGGCTGCGGGTGATCCCCCTTGAGGCGACCCCCTTTGCCCTGGGGCGGCGGCAAATTTCGCATAACGGATCGGTTTTTGAAATACCTGCCCTGCGTATACCGGTAAGCGCGGCGAAGCGGGTAGCGCCTAACGCCCCGGCAAACCCGGCTGAGACAGCACAGGCGCACAGCAGCCATCCCCCGCCCTTCCCTTCCCTTCAGGTTCTGGCGGAAGGCAATTCCCGCCTGTACCAAAGACACCGGGCGGAATGCGAGGCCATTTACAACACGGCGAAGGGTCTATGGGAACGGGGAGAGTTTGCCGCAGCCCTGGCAACGCTCAGGCAGAACGAGCGGGATCATAGGGCGGGCAGCACATTCACCGCCGTCCGGCGGGAGGCGGAGCGAAGCATCAGCCTTACCGGGACCAGCGACGAGAAGCGGCAGAATCTGCTGTCCTTTCTGGGAGGGAATTCCCGCTCCGCAGTGCTGAGGGAAACAGCCGTCTACCTCATCCCCGATCCGGCGGGGGAGCCCATCGGCAGGTTCGGCGAAGGGCAGCCAGTGCTGGTCTCGCCCGGCACGCCAACGGGGCGGGGCGAACGCTGGCTGAGGGTTACCGCCAACGACTCCAGCGGCATCTCCGGCTGGGTGCCGGAAGAGCGGATTATTTTTTTCTAGGAGCCAACATGGATTTCGGGGACATTCTGAACAAATGGGAAAAACAGCGTCCCGGCATTGCCAAAGGCGGCAGCGCAGATGACACCGCAGGTGCCGGCCCTTCCGGGGATCCTTCCCCTGGGAAAAAAACCAACCCGATGGACGCATGGCTGCGAACCACCGAAGTTTACGACAAGGACGCGGCAGACTCGGGAAGGCAGCACAGCGCGCAGGAAAAGCGAAGGCGGCTGAGAAACAAAAAGCCCGAGGCGCAGTTGGACATACACGGCCAGACCCGCGACGAGGCATGGCTTTCACTTGAAACATTTTTCGCCGAGGCAAGGGGAAAGGGGCTTGAAAAAATTCTCCTCATCCACGGGAAGGGGAACCACTCGACCGGCGAGGCGGTGCTCAAGCGCACGGTGATGGAGTTCATCGAGCGATGCCCATACGCGGGGGAAAGCGGCAGGGGAAAGGCCTCGGCGGGGGGCGAGGGCGCTACGTGGGTACTGCTGAAGGAAACCGAAAAAAGGGAAAGCTAGCGCTCGCGGTAAATGATCCTGCCGCGGCTTAAATCGTAGGGGGATAGCGCGACCTTGACCCGGTCGCCGGGGACAATGCGGATGTAGTGCTTGCGCATCTTGCCGGAAAGGTGCGCCAGTATCAGATGCCCGTTTTGGTTGTCCAGTTCCACCCTGAACATGGTATTGGGAAGGGCCTCACGGACAACCCCTTCAACTTCTATCGCTTCTTCCTTTGCCACAGATACTCCTTGCTTTATGGTATCGGTTAGGGTGATTTATGTCAAATGGGGATTGCCTCAAAATTAATCCTATCCAAAAAGGGGGCCTTTCGGCCAGGTTTTCTTTTGAGGCTTTATAACATATCGGCAGTTTCAGTAACAAGGGATTTATTCATAGAGCAACTTTCCCTTGGTTATAATTGTATTTTTAATTCCATCCGAATTTGCAATATCATAAAATTGTTTCTCTGTGTACACCAATACATCGGCAGGGATAATTTCATTATCGAATAAACCCAACGCTATTTTTAAATTTATATTTGTTCTTGATCTGATAAGCTTATTCCCGATAATAACGCACAGGTCAATATCGCTTTTTTTTGTCGGCCTTCCGTAGGCGTATGAACCAAAGGGGCAACGCTATCTTTCAATCGCAACCTAAAACGCGAACTCGTACAGCCTTTGCAGTATGCCGGCGATTTTTCCGCTGTACAGCCTATCCGCCGCCCAGGTTCCGGCAAGGCCGTATATCGTGGGGGAAGAGCCGAGCCTTACGTAGCGGTAGCGGGGATCGACCAGTTTTTTGTTCAGCGGCTCGTCGCTGGCATAGGCCTTGAGGTGCTGAATGTGGGCGCGGACCCCGGTACGGGGGTCGGGGAAGACATGGCCGGGCTGCCCGGGGCCTATCGCGCCCAGGCCGCAGAAATTGTTCATGCCGGGGGTGACAAGCCCGCCGTAGCGGAGAAAGCCGGTTTCCAGGCACATTTGCGCGAAAGCAACGTCGTGATTCACGCCTTCGGCGGCGGCCTCCTCAATATACATGACGGAAAGGCCCTCAACAAAATTGGCGTGGGCCACGGGGTTGTTCCACAGGAAGAAAGCCGCGAGCTTTTCCACGGATACCAGCCCCATCCCCAGGATATTTTCCGGCGGCCTCGGTTTTTCCGGCTTTTCGGGCCTTTCGGGTATTATTTCCGGCAAGGGCGGCGAAAAATCGGCCTTTTCGCTCGGGCTTGTGGCACAGGAAACCAAGAAAAGGACGGCGCAGGCCGCAGCAAGCACGGAAAAATATTTCTGCATATATTAGGTATATCGGGGTATCCATAACTCAAATTAAGAGGTATGCTGTATGTATGAGACATATTTTTTCGATAGTTATGATCGCAAGTGTGGTTTGCGCGGGCTTTTTGGGTTGCAATGCGGATAGCAAAACCAAATCTTCCTCGTCCGAGGAAGAAAACATTAGCAAAGAAAACAGCTATGTCATGGGGATGACCATAGGGACAAACCTTATGAACGACAAGCTTATCCCCAACATGGATGAATTTTTCCAGGGAATAAGGGATGTCCTCAGCGGCGCCAAAACCCGCTACACCGAGGAAGACGCGTCGATGATCCTTCAGCAGATGTTCATGCAACAGGCCGAGCAACGCTCCGACGAAAACAGGCAAGGAGAGATCGAGTTTCTCGCGGAAAACAGCAGAAAGCCCAATATTGTCATTACCGGCAGCGGCCTGCAGTACGAAGTCATCATTGAGGGAACCGGCCCAAAACCGAATCCTGACAGCCTGGTAAGGGTGCATTACGAGGGCGCCCTTACCAACGGAACTGTCTTTGACAGTTCCTATTCCAGAGGGGAACCGGCAGAATTCCACCTTGGGGGGGTGATTCCCGGCTGGACCGAGGGACTTCAGCTTATGAGCGTCGGCTCAAAGTACCGTCTTTTCGTGCCGTCGGATCTGGGCTACGGCCCCATGGGCGCGGGACAGCAAATTCCCCCCTACTCGACGCTGGTGTTTGAAGTAGAACTATTAGATATTATTCAACAGGGAGGCTGACCATGAAACGTTGGTTAATAGCCGGGTGCTTATTCCTGGCGGCGCTGGTGGTTCATGCGAGGGCAATACAGGAAGAACTGGAACTGGCCGGGGAACAGGCTCGCATAAGCTATGCGTTTGGCATGGTGGTGGGGAACGACCTTCAGCAGGCCGGGGTGAATATTGACTACACCGCGTTTGTCGAGGGGCTCAAAGCGGCGATGGAGCGGGGGTATACCCAACTGGGCAGCGAAGAGGCTTTTGGGCTGGTGCAGGATGCTTTTGAAATCGCCATGATGCGGCAGTCCATGGAAATGAGGGAGAAGGAAATGGCGTTCCTCGCGGAAAACGCCACCCTTGACGGCGTGAGCGTCACCGAAAGCGGGCTGCAATACATAGTACTGCAGGAGGGAAGCGGCCCCAAGCCAAAGGCCAACGACACGGTCATCGTGCATTACGAGGGGGCGCTTACCAATGGCAAGGTTTTTGACAGCTCGTACCAGAAAAACCAGCCGGAGGAAATTCCGCTGGACCAGGTGATCCCCGGCTGGACGGAGGGCATCCAACTGATGAACGTGGGCAGCACCTACCTCATCTATATCCCTTCAAGCCTTGCTTACGGGGAGCGCGGCGCGGGCCAGATCATCCCGCCTTTTTCAACCCTGATCTTCTCGATCGAGCTTCTCGGCATCGTCAGCGAATAGGCTCTTCGGGCGGGGCTTGCAGGAACGAGTCAAGCCCGGCGATGAGCTTTTCCGCGGCCTCGACAAGCGCGCTGTTGTTGGCTTTAATAAAGGCCATGTCCTTTCGCCTGGCTGCCCCTTCAAGCGCTTCCGCCATGTCGCCAAGGTGCCCGGCGCCAATGCCCGCGCATGTCCCCTTGAGGCTATGCACCGCAATGCGGTATAAATCAAGCTCCTTATCCTCGTTGCCAGTTTCTAAAAATGTTTTGGCGATTTTGATATGGCCCGGAGCGTGGGTCGCAAATGTTCTCAGCACCAAAAGGTACGATTCCCTGTTGCCCTCAAAATGGGCAAGACCGGCGGCGACATTGAGTCCGGGGATTTGCAGCATGTCCATAGCCGTCGCTTACCTTTCTTTGTCCCTGGCCCACTGGTTCAAAACCTGATCCAGCCTGATTATATCGATGGGCCTGGGCAGGAAAGCCTGGAAACCGTTCCGATGGTAATCCGATCTGGTGCCTTCTATGAACCCGTAGCGCAACAGGCGCGATGCAGCGATTTCCTCAAGGGGGCGGCTGTCCGCCAGGCGATAGCATTTCAGCACGCGCCCGGCAATGCCCCTGATTTCGCCGCCGGTTACGCCGGGAATCCCCCGAAACGACGCGTACCCTGGCGGCGCATCCACAGCCCCGGGCTTTGTGCAAGCAGAAGACCCTGCCGCCAGAAGCAAGGCGGCGACAACACGCAGCAAACACGGTATCGATTTGCGAGTGTGCATTCTTATAGTATAGATAATATCATCTTTCAAGCGGAAAAGCAAACGATAAAAACGTTACAAGCCGGGCGTGATGCCCCAAAATGAAGCCTGGCCGAAAGAATCGGCTGCATCAACCCAGCGGGAAGCAGCGGGGTATGGACCCCTCCTTCCAATCAATGCGGGCTACCCTGACGTCACAAACGGCCAGCGCAAACCCAACTTCTTCCGCTATCCTGTGGCTGGTACGCACCATGTTGCCAGGGGCAGAGCCTGTTGGCGCAGCCAGCGTTGGCTTTGCCTAATAACAGCTACAGGTCTTTTTATTTTCATTGAAATATAAGAATTTTATTCGATAAATAGATTTATCGCTGTTAGAATACTGAGATTGTTTATATTTGTTATCAGTAATTCTTCCAATGTTGAATCAAAATTATCCTCAATAAAATACAGACAACGAAGTGTTGGCTTGATTGATCTACGCCCTGCCGGGCATTGCTTTTAGCGCACGGGGGCACCAAGCGTATACTTTTGCATACTATCAATCATTAGCGTATGATTTTTTATACAGTTAGCCGTGATATTGCCCTATCTAAAGCGGGTAAAAAATGAGGCGTTTTGGCACTGATTCGTTCCCGCTGCTACCAGCATAGGTAAATTATATCACTTTTTGGGAAAAAGCCAGCTATCCTGCCCGGCGTGTTGAAAAATTACCCAAGATGCTGTATAATACCCGTGCATGAGTCAAAAAACACCATGCCACATTTCCAAAAAAAGGAGTAAATGACTATGAAAATCGTAAAACAGGCGCTGGCGGCGCTTTCCATCGCAGCAATCATGACGCTGGCTGGATGCGCCTCAAAGCCTAAGGTAATGATCGTGGAACTGGAAAACAAGGGAACCGCTATGAAAGTCAGCGCCCCGGACTGGATCAAATCCTATACCGAATACGGTATTTCCAGGTTACAGGCACGGTCCGAATTCAGGGACAGGTACTGCATCGTTGGAGAGGAAAGCGGGGTGAACCGCCAGTTTGTCCTTGCCTGGGCGGACAATTTCAGCGCCCAGCAGAGAATCGGCGCGATGCTGCGAACCACCATTGCCAGCGAATACCACGCGAGAGTTCAGGGTGCGGCACAGTCGCAGGGCGGGGCCAATTCCTCGGGGGAAAACACAAACTCCGGCTCTTACGAGCAGCAGATCGAGAGCGCGATCAACGCGATAGTGAACGTAAGCTACAGCGGGGCGCAGCGGGAAGCGGACTGGTGGAGCCTGCGGCGGCGCCACGATCCCGACCAGAAAGACGTGTACACCGACGAGTACACCGCCTACGTGCTGTACACCATTCCCAAGCAGGAACTTAACAACCAGGTAGCACGGGCCCTGGAAACCGCTGTCTCGAAGGACTCTGCGTTATACGACATCACCATCGAGATGGCTCGGTACATCCTGCAAAGCGGCATGGACAACTGGGGTGAATGAGGCTTCCCGCCGAAAGCACTAAACCTGGCCCGTAATCTAATTCTCGTGATAGTGGTTGATCAGACAGCCGTCAAGGAGTATGTGCCGCTCGCTCTCGGTTAGCTCGCCGAGGGCCGCGCTGATTTCAACTGGCCTGTCGCCCAGCACGTAGCCTTTGACGGTTTCTGCGTTTTCCCGCAGCGCTTTTGCAACGCCCGGAAAAAAGAGGTAACTGCCCATATCAAAGGCCGTCTCGTCGGCGACGACGAAGGGCAGTATCCCCCAGTTGATGAGGTTCGATCTATAACGCTTGGTGGCGTATTCCTGGGCAAAGTTGGCCGCCGCGCCGAGCACCCGCTGACAAGACGCCGCCTGTTCGCGGGCGGAGCCGTCGCCGGGCTT
>JAISSG010000106.1 GCA_031273185.1 Treponema sp.
TACAGCCAGGTGCTTGCCGACCTGCGCCTGGTACCGCTGCTCTGCGACGTGTCGTTTTCCTTTCCCTGCATGAGCCGCGAAACCATCGAAAAGGCAATAGACGCAAAACCTGCCGACGTACAGCCCCGCTGTATCGTGCTGCACCATACCCTCGGTTATAAACCGGACACGGCATCCATCGCCGCGATGGAACTTCCCCTGATCGAGGACATTTCCCAAAGCTATGTCCCGCCCCTTGAACAGGCCAGCGGCCCCGCGCCGCACATCGTGCAGGGGATGTTTGCGATCCTTGGGCTTGAGGAGCGTGATATGCTCACCTCCGGCGGCGGGGCGCTGCTGTTTGCCGCCAACCGCAAGGAAGGATCGCTGTTGCGCGCCCACTCCAACATCTCGCCTGAGTACTGCCTGCCGGACATCAATGCGGCGCTGGCAACCGTGCAGTTCAGGGAAGCGGGGCGAAACGCTGCCAGGCGGCAGGAGATCGCCCAAGTCTACACCCAGGCAAGCCTTAGTACCAAGCACAAGCGCTTTGTCCCCCTGGACGAATACAGCAACTATGCGTTTTCCCTTGTGCTTGAAACCGGCATGAAGGACGTGGTGTCCTATGCCCGCAAAAAAGAAATCATTGTTGAAAATGCCTTTGAGCAGAGCCTTACCGGATCGGGGATGGGCGATTCGGTGCTGTGCCCGGTAAGCTACTCGCTGTCACTGCGAACCGTTTTGTTTCCCCTGTACCCCCGGCTCCGATCCCAGGAAGTACAGCGGGTATCCAGACTGATAACGACCCTTCCGTAAAGCGAGGATTGCGGCGGTGCACAAAGCGGCTTTGTTTGTCAACATCCACAAGGAAAACGCAAGTACCGTCGCCGAGGAAATACGCATCGAGCTTGAAAAGCAGGGGACCGATGTCACCGTTTTTGTGCTGGAGGGACTTTCCTTTATTTCGCTTAACGGCACTTTTGACATCGCCTTTACCCTTGGCGGCGACGGCACGGTACTGTATGTGGCACGGCTTCTTGCCGCCGAGGAAACGCCGATCCTCCCCGTGCACCTTGGCACGCTGGGTTTTCTTGCCGGCGTGCAGGAGGATCAGTGGCTTTCCGTTTACCGGCAATGGCAGAACGGCACGGCGCGGATTTCCCTGCGCTGTATGCTTGATCTTGCCGTCGAGCGGGGAGGGCAGGTCGTTTTTACCAGCGCCTGCCTGAACGATGCGGTCATTTCATCGCAGGGTATAGCCAAGCTGATACGCCTGCGTGCCGAAGCGGAAACAGCCCCCGGCGAGCTGGCAGACCTTGGCCACTACCGCTCCGACGGGCTTATCATGGCAACGCCCACCGGCTCCACCGCCTATTCGATGGCGGCGGGCGGTCCAATCCTCGACCCCGAAATGGAAGCCGTCATCGTCAGCCCCGTCTGCCCGTTCACCCTTTCCAACCGCCCCCTCGTCCTTCCCTCGCGGCAGACGTTAATCGTCACCGTGGAAATGGAGCAGCGCAGCGGGGTACTGCTGACCATCGACGGGCAGAACACCTTCGAACTAAAACCCGGCGACAAAATCACCATAAAACACTCGCCCCATTATGCGCGGCTTATCACTGCCGGGCAGTCGGCGTACTATTCTGCGCTCAAGGAAAAACTTGCATGGGGCGGGGACGACAAGGGCAACTCCACAAAAAACACCCCCGGGAGAATCGGCAATGCTTGAGGAACTGACAATCAGGAACTATGCCCTCATCGATTCCATTTCGCTGTCCTTCCGCTCGGGCTTTAACGTGCTGTCCGGCGAGACGGGCGCGGGCAAATCGATCATCGTTGATTCGCTGAGTTTCCTCATGGGCGGAAAGGCGGAGACGGACGTTATACGATCCGGCAGCGAGGAGGCAAGCGTTTCCGCCGTTATATCCATCGGCAAGGGCAACGCCGATGCGGTGGAATGGCTGAAAAGCCGCGACATCAACTGCGAGGAAGACACCATCATTGTCCGGCGCACGATCCGGTCGAGCGGCAGGGGATCGATATTCATTCAGGAAGCGCCGGTAACAAAGGCAGACCTTGGCGGCTTTATGTCGCTGCTCTTTGACCTGCACGGCCAGCACGACCACGAGTCGCTGTTGCGCAAGGAAAACCACCGCCGCTATCTGGATCGCTTTGCCGGTATCGAGGACGAAGTGCTTGCCTACTCAAAGGTTTTTTTCGAGCTTTCCGAAAAGCGCAAGGCGCTGGAAGCGTCGTTCAATTCGCAGAAAGACCGTGAGACAAAACTGGAACTGCTCCGCTATGCCGTGGACGAAATCGCCGGTGCCGCGCTTCGCAGCGGGGAAATACGCGACCTTGAGAACGAGGCGCAGATGCTTTCCGATTTCGAAAAACTTGCCAACCATGCCAGCGCCGCCGCCGATGCGCTCTATGACAGCGACGAATCGTCCATGCTGAGCCTTGCCCGCCGTGCGCGAAACGCCATCGACGGCGCGGTGTCCATCGATTCGTCGCTGGTCGGCATTCAGAAGCGTCTTGAAGACCTGTACTACGAGGCGGAAGACATCGCCGGTGAGTTTCGCAGTTACCGCGACGATCTCCGCTTTGATCCACGCCGTCAGGAGGCGATAGACGAGCGGCTTGCCCTGCTGTACAAGCTGCGAAAAAAATACGGCGAAACGGAGGAGGCGATACTCGCCTACCGCGCCACCGCCGAAGCCGAGATAGAAACCCTTGCCAACACCGAGGAAAACCGCGAAAAGCTCAAGGGGGAAATCGCCGCGCTGGAAAAGGACGCAGCCGCCAGAGCCGCCGTCCTGCGCCAGAAGCGTACCGCCGCCGCCACCACCCTCGGCGGGCGCATCGGCGAGATACTCAAGCGGCTGGGAATGCCCGCGGCCCGTTTCTCGCCGACACTGATCCCCAAAACCCGCAGCGACGGCGCGCAGGGCTTTGTGTGCGGCCCTTGGGGCGCGGAGGACGTGGAGTTTCTGTTCTCCGCCAATTCCGGCGAGCCGCTTAAAGACCTTTCCCGTGTCGCATCCGGCGGCGAGCTTTCCCGCGTGATGCTTGCCATCAGGACAGTGCTTTCCGCTGGGGAAGGCGGCGGCGACAGCATAGAAACCCTGGTCTTTGACGAAATCGATGCGGGCATCGGCGGCGAGGTTGCGCTGGCGGTAGGGGAGTACCTTGAAAAAATGGGGGAACGGCTGCAAATTTTCTGCGTCACCCACCTTGCCAGCATTGCGGTACGCGCCGCCAACCACTTCAAGGTCGAAAAGCGCACCGAGGGGGGCAGAACCTTTACCGGGGTCGGTCCCCTCAGCGCCGAGGGCAGAAGAAAGGAAATCGCGCGAATGCTTGCCGGGGACAGCGGGACTGCGGCACTTGCCCATGCAGACGATTTGATCCTAAAATATAGTAGAGGCAGTTGATAGATGGCTAAGGTCACCGATAACGAGCGAATATTATTCAACAGCAAAATTGTCCCCTTCCGCGAAGCAATCGAGGCAATCCTCAAGGAAGAAAAGGAGGCCTATGCTTTGCTGAAGGGCAAAGGCCCGGACTCGGCAATCAAACGCCTTGAGATAGCCGAAGCGATGCTCAACCTTGCCTCAAACTACATGGTGATAAACGGCGTATCCCTTTCGGTACAGAATCAAAAATCCGAAGAAGCGCTGAACGATGCCAGGAAAGCGCTGTACAAAAGCGTTATATACATTGAGGAAGCGGTAAGCAATTTCGTTGACGCGCCGTATTCCGAGTATGAAAAGCGGCTTGATGAAATTGAGGCGGTAAGCCCGGCCCAGCGGTTCTTTTTGGTTCGAAAAATGGGCCTTGCTATCGAGCTTTTGGAACATGCCTACGGGGACAACAGCAAATGGAAGTGGGGATTTGTTGAAATCGAGGGACGCTACGCCGTTGTCACAAAGAACCTGATAAACCTGCGGGACGTTATGATCAACACCGATCCGCGGTCTCCCCATTACGAGCCGGTCACCTTCCACCTGAGCCTGGCAAGAAAGCTCCTCCTGGATGCGGCGAATCGTTACCGCGAAAAGTATGAATTATCCACCAACAACATTGATGATTTCAAAAAGGGCATTTCCTTCCTTTCGGCGCTGAGGCTGCTGAACTTCCTAACCGGCGATCAAGCGGAGGCAACGATTGCGCAAAAGAAACTCAAAATCTGGACAAACAAACTGACATCGGACATGGAAAGGATGAAAATGATGGCAAGCAGAAAAGGCTAGCATGGCAAAATTTGCCGAATCGCTGCGGCACTACAAATCTCTGCTGCCATACCTTAGCCGTTACCGCCGCAGTTATTTCTGGGGGCTGGCGTGCCTCATCGTCGTTGATGCGGCGCAGATTGCAATCCCCCAGTTTATCCGCCGCGCCATCGACCTTATCAGTTCCGGGGATTTCCAGTGGGGCGAGATTGTCCGCCTCTGCCTGTGGATGGTTGGGACAATGGCGCTTATTTCGCTGGGACGGTTTTTCTGGCGGTATTTCATACACGGCTCCTCCCGCAAAATCGAAACAGAGATGCGGAACAAGCTCTTTGGTCATTTGCAGACCCTTTCCTGGGACTTCTACCAGAAAAACAAAATCGGCGACCTTATGGCCCGCTCAACCAACGACCTGAACGCCGTGCGTATGGCTATCGGCATGGGGCTGGTCGCTTTGGTTGACTTTGTGGTAATGGCATCGGCAATTTTGATAATACTGTTTGCACAGGACGCACGTTCCGCGCTGTTCTCCGTCATGCCGCTTCCCTTGGTAACAGTGATTATCCTGATCTTTGGCAAATCGGTTGGCAAAAAATTCCAGCGGGCACAGGAAGCCTACTCAAAGATGAGCGACACCGCGCAGGAAACCTTTGCCGGTTTGCGGGTAATAAAATCCTTTGTCAAGGAATGGTGGTTTGTCAAAAAATTCGCCGCCGACAACGACGAGTACCGCAAGGCAAACATGGAACTTGTCCGCCTGTTCGGGCTGTTCTTCCCGCTGGTGACGTTCCTCTCCCAACTGACCGTCATGCTGATGCTGGTATTCGGCGGCATACGGGTGATCAACGGCCTGATGAGCCCGGGAAGCCTTGTGGCGATGTTCCGCTACCTTACCATGCTTATCTGGCCGCTCATGGGCGCGGGCTTCACGGTAAACATGATCCAGCGGGGGGCGGTTAGCCTTGGCAGGGTGAACGAGGTGCTTAATACTGTGCCTTCAATAAAGGAAGAAGAATATCTCTCGCAGAGGCGCAGAGACGCAGAGGAAGACACGGAGGAAGAGAGGGAAGGGGGGGGATGCAGGGAAGAAGAGAGTGCTATCGAGATTAGGGGGCTGGGGTTTTCTTACGATGGGGATAATGTGGTGCTGGAGGACCTTAGTTTTGCGGTGGGGCGGGGGGAGTGGCTGGGAATAATGGGGAAGACGGGATCGGGTAAGTCTACGTTGATAAAGACATTGACAAGAATGGTGGACCCTCCGCCCGGTACGGTGATGGTTTTGGGCAAAGATGTGAGGGACTGGCGGCTTGATGCATTGCGGGGGCTGTTTGCGGTAAGCCCGCAGGACAGTTACCTTTTTTCGGATTCGATTCAAAATAACATTGGCTATGGGCTTGATCTTCCCGAACGGGCGGTGCTGGAAAAGGCGGCGCTTATGTCGGCGCTGGAACGGGACATTGCGGCGTTTGCCGACGGCAGTGATACCCTCATCGGCGAACGGGGGCTGACGCTTTCCGGCGGGCAGAAACAGCGGGTCGCCATCGCCCGTGCCCAGGTGATGAACAGCGAAATTCTCATCCTTGATGACTCGCTGTCGGCGGTTGACGCGGAGACCGAACGAAAAATTCTTGATGCGCTGTTGCTGGAGAGAAAGGGCAAGACGACGATAATCATTTCGCATCGGGTTTCAACCCTTCGCTATGCGGATAAGGTGCTTGTTCTTGACGGGGGAAGGCAGAGCGAATACGGCAGCCCGGCAGAGTTGGCGA
>JAISSG010000116.1 GCA_031273185.1 Treponema sp.
ATTTTCTGCACGTAGTTGCCGTAGATGCCGCTGAACACCACGTCTTCCCACGCGATAAGCACGAACCCGTATTTCTGGTGCATGATTACAAGTTGCCGGAGCGTCGCCGTTTCGCTGCACACCTTTGCCCAGGGCGGCAGCACATAGATAATGCCGGTTTTTTTGTGAACCGCGCCCGGTATTTCCGCCGTGCGGTCGTGCTTGCCAGTTGCCGGATCAACGCCGCAGAGAAAAAGCAGTTCGTTGGCAGGAGGAAGATCGCGGTACTTATGGGTTTCTATCCACGCACGCTGGATGATGCGCTGCTCGTCAGATAACGGCTCGTTGCACCACTCCGTCGAGAAACTGTCAAAGCCGAGCTGTGCCCGTTTTTCCTCAAGGGCTTCGGCGCTCCAGTATTCCGGCCAGAGCGGGGAGCCGTCAGGCCGCAGGCACGACAGGCGGACGGCGATCCACCGTTTGAGCGTCCCGGTCTCCACCTCCGCGATGAGCCGCGAGATAGGATCGTCGGAATGGAAAATGGTGTTGACCCAGATGATGAACGCGGTCTTGCCGAGGTTGAACACCACCCGCTTGAGCCAGCGGGAAATCTTGTCGCGCTGCGACGGGGAGTCCACCGCGTCGTCTTTGAGCACGTCGTCAAGGATGATAAGATCGGGACGGTACTGCCGGAACCGTGTGCCGCGCATGGAAGCACCGGAGCCTTTGGCCTGTATGCAGGCTTCTTTTTTGGGGCCGATTTTCAACTCGATACGGTTGTCCCGCCACACGTCGCCTTTCAGGTCGCCGAAATCCTCAAGCAGCAGTTCGTTTTCCTCAATCTCGTTTTTAATGTTGATGAGGTTTTCTTTGGCGGCATCGCCGGACGCGCCGATTAGCAGCGCGTAACGTTTTTTTTCGGTAACGATACTCCACAGGACATAGGCGAAGGACCAGCGTACCGTCTTGCCGTGTTCGCGCGGCTCGACGAACATCGCGCCGGTAAGACTTTCCGTGGGCCTTAACAGGCCGTGATAACGCTCGTCAATGAACGGTTTAAGGCGCTTCGCGGTATCTTCTGAAAGCGAACGGGTGTCCGCCACATCGTACAAAATCTTTTGATAATCGGCGGGGTCGGTGAAAAAATAATCAGACAGGTAGTGCCGGCAGAAAAAGCTGTAGTCTTTTTTCGCGCGGGCGACGCGTTCTTTCTTTTCCCCGTCAAGGCGTTTCTTCTCTTCCAGAGAAGTACGTTCATCGCCTACCAGTTCAGAGAGAAGATCGCTCATCATGCCACCTTCACGTTGTCAACAATTTTATAGAGGCGATCCAGCAGATCGGGATCGTTTTTGATGGCGTTTTGCAGTTCGGTCTTTATTTTGTCCTTGGCTTTATCCAGCGCCTTGACAGCCTGGGTGCGGTACTGCGATAGCTTTGCCTGCGCGGTGGTAAGTTTGGCGGCCGCATGAATCATCTCGGCCGGGTCTTCAAAGTTGATGCTTTCGATGTTCCGCAGTTCTTTGGTGACAAGCTGAGCAAGATACATCAGCATCGCCTCCGACTGCTCGGTGCCGGGATGATCCTTAAAGACTTCGGCCATAGCCTTCGATATTTCAACGCCTTTGCGGACATCGGCGATTTCGTCCTCATAACTGCGGACGGCACGGCGAATAGCCTCGCGGCTCACGGTGATCTTGAATCCATTCTGCTTGAGCCACTCATTAACCTCTTCGGTTACATAGACGATGGTTTTCTTACCGCCGTCCCATTTTTCGGCGATGATTTCTTTCAGGCCGTACTGGTCTGCTTTGCTTTTCTGGCCCATGATTACCCCCGCTGAATGAGGATGCCGGGATCGGGATCGATATTTCCTTCCAAAAGGTCAATGCCCTTCGGTCTCAGCTTGTACCACCGGACATAGTTGTGTTCAATGAAAGGATGGGACTGTTGTTTTTTCTCGACATAATCTTTATCGACGACATATTCCAAAGACGCTTGAATATCCTCGGTTTTATGGTACTGATACAAAATGCTTATCATGGTGATCTCGTCTACGCCGTCCGGGTAAGTTTTTTTGAGGATGTCGAGAATCTTGCCCCGTAAAATATTTTGTTTCATTGCGTTTTATCCTTCCACAGTTCGATAATATTTTTACCGACCTCGGATATTTGGCCGGACAGCCTGTTGATATCGTCTTTCCAGCCGCCGAGTTCCCGGTAAAATGTTTCCCGCTTTATGTACTCCATTTCGATATATGAAAGCCTCCGTCCGTGTTCGTCCAGCGTTTTGGCGTTGCCTTCCCGAAATTCCTTTAATTTATCGTCAAGATAACCTTGAAGGTTATCCGCCCGCTTCTTGTCATCCTCGTTGTTTTTATCTAACTTTTTGGCGAGATGTATGACGAAAAAAACCAACAAGGAAGTAACTGCCGAGGGGCCCCACGAATGAACTATTTTGAATAACGCTTCTAAGTCCATCAGCGCCTCTCTATAATTACGCCGACTGCCATTCCGCCGAGGAATGAAAGTCCGCCGCCGATAAAAATATTCCGCCAGTATTTCCGGCGGTCAATCTTGAAAGTTTCGATGGTCATATTGAGCATGGCGATCTCCGGCATGAACCGCAGGGAGGCGGCCTTGTACCCCTCGGCGTATGCCTCGCGTACCGCCGCGTCAATCTCCGCCTCCGCCGCTTCCATCAGCTCCAGTACCAGCGTGCCCGAATAAAATTGCTCCGGCTCGATCCCGTAACCGTTGCTTTGCGCGTCCGGCAATTCCGGCGGCGTCTGCGCGTAACTGATCGGCGTTAGGAGCAGCAGAAACAAGATCGTCAGCAGGGGTATTTTCAATCTCAAGTTTTACCTCCTCGGGCGTTTTGCCGGCGGCTGCGGAATCGGCCCTCCTTCCGAACAGACTCCGCAGGAGCCATCCGGCAAGGAAGACCAGCCCCGCGCAAACGACGGCAAGGACAGCCACCAGCTTTTTCATCAAAACGTTATTTCTTTGTCGCCGAGGGCGGTGGTTATCTTTTTCAATACCGCCTCGTAGGCGAACACCGAAAAAGCGAAGATCACCGCCCACCAGAACCAAACTTGCTGGGTTTTGTCAAAAAAATCCCCCAGCCGCAGCAGCCATGCGGCGCCGCCGGAAAGCACGGCGGGTATCCACACGCGGTAGCCCTTGAGCCGGTTCTTGCCGTCGAGCTTCTTGATGAGTTCCGCGAAGACTATCACCAACGCGATAGCGATCACGATGAACACCGGTAAAATGTTTGTCATATAACCTCCCTCCGGGCAGCGCCCGGTTTGTTACTCAAACACGTATCTCATAATGCGGCCAATCAGGAGTGGACCAATCAGCGCCGCATACAAGTCCTGCCTGTTTCCCGCAATCCCTGATGGTTTCAAAAAACTTGAGGTAATGAGCCATATCCCAAGTCGGATTCCCCCTTCCGTCTACAGGCAGCACGTCCATAGCAAGGCCGTCGATATGTTTGCTTTTCAGCGTCCACGTTATGACATAATTATCTCTTTCGCTCTGAAGCAAATATAATCCGGCAATTGCCCGTTTTTTATTTACTTCCTCAAGAGACTCCCTTCCTTGCGCATAATACGCTTGTTGGACTTCTGGCCTGCGCTTTCCCTCGAATACGATGTATTTGTCATCACCCAGAGCATTATCAAGCTGTTCTAGGAAATTTTTAAAGACCGGCTGCGCTGCCGGAACAAGTTCCGCTAACATTTTTCTGCTGCGTTCGGTCATTTCTTTAACGCTCCTGTACGGTACAGCGTAATGGATGTGATTTGTAAATACTCTAAATGGGATAAATGAACTAAAATAATTCCAACTGCGTCACAGGTTGGAGTTGTTGGAGCAAAACCGCTCGAGGTCGTAGCGCGCGACGCACCAGTTTCCTTCGTCGTCTTTCCACGCCGGCAGCTTTTCCCTGTAGATGAGGCGGTAGACGGTCAGGGGCTGCGTCGAAAAGAAGTCCGCCGTCTCCTGTATAGATAAAATAGCCGGTAGGCTCTCTATCTTTTCTTTCAGGGTGCTGCTTATCATAATCAGCTACCGCATCCGGCGCCAGCCGCCAGACCCTGCCTACTTTGACGGCTTCGATATTTCCCATTGCCACAAGGTAGTACACCTGATGTGGCTTTAGGCGCAGCGTACGCGCCGCTCTTTTTACCGACCACAACATCATTCCCCTCCTTGATATCGGTATCGGGATTGAACCCGGCCTTCCAGCAGATATCCCGCAGGGCGAGTATGAGCGCCGATGCCGCCCGTCGGGATAAAAAAGAAACGTCGTCGACCTTGCCGATGCGTTTTACCATGCCGCGCAGGCTTTTCTCGTCCTTGGCCCGGCTGGCCAGCACCCACAGCCCTTTGATGTAATACTCCTGTCGGCGGCTGATCATGGCGGGATTAGTGCCGGGGATGGCGCTGCGGTATTTGTTCAGCCCGCCATGCGACGGCAAAAACCCAAGATGCAGAAACGCGCCCATCACCGTGTTGAACTGCAATTCCGTTTCAATATCCTTCGCGCTGGCGACCCCGGCCCCGGAGAGGATCGCGCGGTACGCATCTTCATCGAGGCCAAGCTGTTTTTTGGCGAGGTGAATTATCGCAAGGCGGGATTTTTGGTTTTGCATTTTTTTGCCCCCTTCTTTTTTCTTTTTCGTTTGCCGACTGCCAGTTTCACATCTGCGATTGTTTTGCCGATAGCGGTCAAGTCTTTGTTATCGGTAATAAGGTCCAAATTATTCATCACTACAAGTTCCGCCCGAGAAACCAACAGCAGATTCCCCAAGTCAAAATTGCGGTTATTCCCGTCCGCAAAGATAACAACATGGCCTTTTGGGATTTTTCCATGAGCGGCTTCATAGATTGCGACGTGCTTCCTTTGCCAGTTCTTATTTCCGGCATATTTTTTGCTGGAAACTTTTACTACAATATAGCCAAGATCTACCCGCTCACTTCCTACAGGTCTAAAATTTCCCCTGCCCGGCCTTGCTCTGTATTTTTTGCCTTTGCAGGGAGGCGGATATCCGTTGAGAACACCGAGGCCATTATGAAACCCGTGCTTACACGCCATTGTTTGTAATTGTTTTAAGGATATCCGGAGGTCGAATCGCTTATTGAACAGCTTGAGCGTTTCAACATACGTCCGCCCCCGGATATTCTTTTTGACAAACTTGATTTCTTCCGGTGTATACCGGCGGCGCATTCGCATTGGCTACTCCAGCAGTTTTTGAAGCGCAGTGGGAACTTTTGTTTTTTCTGAGTTAAAAGCGTCTGCTGCTTTTGTTGCATTTAGTAACAAATTTCCCCCGGCGATAATCTGCTGCGCAATTGTGCATTTGGCTTCCGCGCGGCTTATTTCCTCTTTGAGATCGTCCCCTGTAATGCTGCGGTCTCCGACATACTCAAGCGCTTCAAACAGATGATCGTTCAGTGTTAATCTTGTCTTTTCCATGTTTTCTCTCCTCTAAAAATGTTCCGGGCGGAACGTCCAGCGCCGTCCGGGTTTGCGTTTATAACGCCGCCACGTCGAGCGGCACCTGCTGATACTCGCCGTTATCCGCCCGGGTGTATACGCGCAGGTATTCCTTGCTGCCGGACACCTGGATGGATTCGGTTATCGCTTCCATCGCCCGCTTCCACTCGGGATCGCTGATGTCCAGCCGCCGCAGCCCGAGGATGCGGGCGGTGTTGATGTTGCCGGCCTTGTCAACGTAGAACGCGCTGTTCACCAGCGCCTTTATCTCGTTACGGGAACCCTC
>JAISSG010000130.1 GCA_031273185.1 Treponema sp.
GGAATTCGCTTTTTGAATTCCTATGCGGCAGCGGCCCGCCGCCAAAACCAAACTTAGCGTCGCAATACTATTTGGAGTTTACATGGTAGATGGGCGATTTATTTTGGACACTAATGATATAATTTATTTCCTAAAACTTCAGTATATAATATCCAATCTATTCCTTCTATAACATTTTTATTTTGATAAAAATTATGTTCATACCAACAGCTTATTGTTTTATCAAAAATATTATAATCATAATCATTAATATTTGTCAGTAGTTTATTTTTATCATCATATGTAATATTATATTTCGATAATAATTCATAAAACTGATTTAAAATTAAACTTATTCTATCAATCGGTGTAAAAATTTCCAAGGATTCATTTGTAACAATAGTTATTATTTCCTCAGGAGAATCATAAAAAGTATTGCAAATTAAAAAATTAAAACCAATATTAGGCACTTCTTGTCTATATGCAAAAAATTTTGAATCAGAGGACCATCCAATAAATTCTATTTTTATATCGTTTTCAAACATTTGTATTATATCATTTTCAGACAAAAACCCATTTTTTGCTATAATTTCCATTGATAAATCATTTGCCTGAATAGAAATTACCATAAAACAATACAATACTAAAAAACAATTTTTCTTCATCTTATATCTCCATAAATAATAATATAAATAAAGAAGTAAAATGTCAAGTATTTACTTTAAGTTAATCCAAATGTCGCTTAACAAGTGTTACCCCCTCGAGATTGATTTAGCACACACTGACAGTTTTATTTCCCCAAGCAACATAATTTTCCCATGCCTCGCCGCCGGGCGGAGCCATCTTTTCTCAAGGAATAAGATATGAGAAACATAAACGTTCAAGGCAATGCTTTTTGTTATGCTGGCCCGGTGGGTTCTGGCTGCGGCGGTTCCAGAAAGTCCCCTGACGGTTTTTCCGGCGCCTCTCCCCCCTGTTGCGCCGACTCTGCTGTTTCAGCCATGAGTTGTGCTGATGGGAATTGCCACGCAGATCATCAGCCTGGCAGAACAAAGAAAATACTTTTTGTTGCAGTTGTAATAGTGCTTGTACTTGGGGCGTTGTCTTTAATCGGCTGCCCCCAACCGACCAACGGCAGCGGTGGCGGCGGTGAAACTTACAAAGGCCATACCGTATTTGAAGATAGTGTTGTAAAATTTGCAGAAATACGAAAAAACGGTTGGGACGATGCCAAAGCCTACTTGGAGGTCCAAAAAGCCTTAGCCTGCTTAACTGACCAAAGCAATGCCATAAAAACTGCATACCCAAACTGGAATCCTTCTTCTAATCCGGAAAAGAATTTAAAAACTGACATTATAACTTTTCAGTCAGGACTATCTAGTTCTTCGTACAAGCAGCCTGACGCTGACACTGTAGTAACCAGTGCCAAACAGGCTCTCTATACCGCTTCCACATGTATTTAATCCGGCTTGTTTCAGGATGGACTTGATAATTACCGGCGCAATATCGTTACTTTGCCCGGCTTTGAAGAATGAACATACTGATGGTGTGAGCCCTTAACCGCTTTAAGGCACAACCGTCGTTTAAGATTATCCGTTCAATCTCCTGAAACTTCACATCTTCATTATACGCACAATACGCATTGCCGATCAAGGTTTCTATAGACCAGTTTTGGCGATAAGGTGCTGCTGCGCCCCCGAAAAAATTGACAGCCCCCCTGCCAATCGTCATTTTGCCAAATACGGCTATGTGGTTCAGAAGCCTGTTTTTTGGGAATGGGTACAGGAAGGCCGCAGGCAGTACAGAGAGCATCCAGAAGATTTTGCGTCGCTTGGGAGTATTCGGTGAGGAGTTACCCATCCCGTTGCCTCAAAATCACCGCCCCCTGCTCTCTTGCGTTTGCGCGGCTCTCGTGTTAATCTTAAAAGGTGAGAAAAATTGCCAGGCTGGTGGTGTTTTTCAGCCTCAGTTTTGCGAGTTTGTTGCTTGTTTCGACGGGGATGCGCTTTCTGGCCATCCGCCTCGAGTGGGTAAAGTCGCTGTCCAGCCAGCCCCTGTCCACCCTGGCCGTGCTTATCGCCGCCGCCCGCTGGGCGATGTCGTTTGGGCTGTACGGCGGGGTGCTTTTGAGCCTGAGTTATGCGGCCCGCGAGAGGATTTTTGCCCCTGCCGCGGCTGTCTGTATAACTTTGCTTGCCCTTGGGTTTGCCTGCGGCATTGGCCAGGGGCTGGAAAGCTGGGAAAACGTTCCATCTGCGGGGGTACCGACGCGGCCCCTGGGCGGCCCCGGGCTTATTTTGGGCGGCTCCGAACGGCCTTCCAGCACGGCCATCGTCCTGGTGAGGGGGCCAGCCGAACCGGGCGGCGCCAGGGTGGTGGCGGTTCCCGGCAGGCCCATGCAATACCATGCCGTATTTGCCGGGAAGGACCCCCTGGACGGCCTGCCGCCCGCGCCGTTTGGGGACGGCAGCCCCTGGTTCCTCAGAAGCCTTGCCATCGATCTGCGGCTGAACGCCGAAAACCTCCAGCGGCTGGCGGGGGAAGGGCTGGCGGCGTTTCTGGAGTATGCGGGCGCGCTGATCTTCCTGCTGTGCTCGCTTTCGTTTGTTTTTAAGCTCAGCGCCTGGCCCTTGGCGAACCTGTTTCTGGGCTGCCTCGCGTTCAGGGGCATACTTGCCCTTGAGACTTTTTTCAATTCGCCCGAAATGCAGGATGTTTTCGATTCTTTTCTGCAAGGCCGCCTGCCCCTCACCCATGCCGTCCCGCTGATCTTCTGCGGCGTTGGGCTTCTTGCTTGCCTTTACTCGGTCCTCGTGTATCTGGCAAGAAAGCAGGGCGCCTATGCCGCTTAGCCGCAGGACCCTGCTATCGCCGGCGCTTGTTTTTGTTGCCTACGTTCTTGCGGCAAGCCTGGCGATCCTGGGCTTCCGCCTGGTTTTTCCGGGCGAAATTTCGCCGCTGCCCATTTTTTCCCGGGACTGGCGGCTGATTCAAGGCCTGGTCGAGATTATTTCCCTGTTTCCCGCCATCGCTTTTTCCGCGCTGGTGATTCCCTTTGGCATTTCCCCCCCCGAGGGCGAGGACGCCTATTCGATGTTTT
This sequence comes from Treponema sp., assembly GCA_031273185.1. The sequence continues at coordinate 3,080 of JAISSG010000130.1, forward strand.
CCCCGCGCCTTTTCAAGCGCATGATGTCCCCGATTGTCACGGCGATCTGCGCGGCGGCGGTATATGCCTTGCTGTTTTTCCTGGCCCTTCCCCTGGCGAGGAATTTTGAGGAGAACATGCGCTTTCAGGGCGAGAGGTACCGCATCGCGAGGAACCAGGCGCAGGCCCACGGGAAGGAAGGGGAGTGGCTTGAGGCATCCCAGCTTATCGGCATCTGCGACAGCGTGTGGAAGGACAGCCCGGAGCTTGCCGCGCTGCGCGCCGAGGTTGAGATCCGCCTTGCGGAATCGCCGGCTGAGGCCGGCTCGGGGCAGGCCGCGAGGGAGCGCGGCGCTGGCGTTTCCGCCCTGCCCGGCCAGCGGGAGCCGCTTAACGCCGCGGAAGCCCTGGCCCTGAGCGAGGCCGCCCTGAACGAAGGGAGGGTCATGGATGCCCACTGGTTTGCCACGCTTGGCGGGCGCATCGCCAGGGAAGGCAGCCCCGAGGCGGCGACGGCGGCCCGGCTTGCCTCTCGCGCCTGGAACCAGATCGAAAGCCAGCGGCCAAGCCCGATAGAAAACCGCGCCTACTCGGCGTACCAGCTTAAGCTCACAGGCTACGAGGCGATGGTATCCGGCGACTGGGTACGGGCGTTCTACCTGTTCCAGGAGCTTGCCGGCCTTACCCCCCTCGACCCCGACGCGGAGCGTTTTCTTGCGGCCAGCGAAAAGGGAACTATGGAGATTGCGTTTTTCATTGACGAACTGGAGATGTCCCCCGGCGAGGCGCACGTCAGAACCATATTCTCCCTTCCTGGCCGAAAAGGCGGCCCCAGTCAGGGCCAGGCCCGGGCCGTGATGCGCGTTTCCAGCCTCTCCGCCTCGCCGGACTTCGCGTTCGGGATTGGCGTTGAGTACATGGCTTTTGATTCCGGGGCAAACCTGCTCTTCAGCCTGAGGGCGCCTTACGCGAAATTCCTGCCGATAACGCTTGACGGCCAAAGGCAGGTTATTGTCCTGATGCGGGCGCTGGAGCGCAACGATCCCGCTCTGCGCTGGGAGCCGCAGTGGAACATCCCGGAGAACAGCCCGATGAGCGGCGCGGGCATCGGCGCTGCCGCCCAGGTCATGCTTCCCGTCAGCTACGAGACCTTCCTCATGCTTACGCGGATGCGGTATGGGCTGTCCAGCCTGCAAATCAAAGAGCTGTTTTCCGCGCGGGAAGTCGCGCCGGAAACAGGCTATATTCCCGAGGTTTTTGAGGCGGAGATATTCAGCCGCCTGGGTTCCTGCCTTTTTTTCCTCCCGATGGCGATCGTGGCGATAATCATCGGCTGGCGTTACCGCGCCAGGCGGCAGTCGCGTTTTTATTTCCCGCTGATGGTTCCCTTTCTGCCGGTGGTGTTTAACGGCTTTGCCTATTTATGCAGAACCGCTTTCAACGTCATAGGCTCCTCGCTGATCCTTGCCCTTGGCTTTTCCACCGCCCTCCCCCTGTTTATTGCAATTGTGGCGCTTTCGTTCCTGCTTACCCTTATTTTGCTGGCCGCCCAGCACGGCTAATGCTTATGCCATTAAGGATTTACGAACAATACAGGCTATCCGGCGGCTGGGAAGGATAGCCCGCACTGTTCGTTAATCCGCGAAGGTATTAATCAGCCTGTACGGTGAATGTCCCAGCCGCCCATACCGGATCGGAAGGGAAGTTACAAGGGGCTGGAGGCAAAAGCGGCATGCGCGCTACCTTGCCCGCCACGTTGTGCGAAGCCCTGTCGATATTCGAATGCCGGCAGCTAAATCCGCGCCGGCGTTTCTCTCGCTGTTGTCGCTGAAATACGACTGCCAGGCCAGCTCCCCGTACAGCGACGACTCTGTCCTCCCGATTTTCAGCGCGAACGGAGCCACGGTAATGCCCGCCGCGCCTAGCCAGCTTGTCCCCCCGATGTACCGGCGATGCCCGCCAGAGACCTTCAGCGCGGCATCGCCAAAACTCAGGGCAGGGCCGGCAAAGATTCGCACCTTGTCGCTGAGGCCCCAGGAAAAAGTGAGGGGGACGCGGAAGACGCCAAGCGCACCGTCCCATTCCGGCCTCAGCTCCAGGCCAAAGATCATCGGCTGGCCAAGAGGCTCGACGGCTACCCCCAGGCGCACCTGCCCGGCGGCGCCCCGGATCACGTTGCCGTCGGCGGGATAGGTGTTCCAGGTCGGCGCCGCGGCAAAGCCGATCAGGATATTGCTGCCCTTTCTTTGATGTTGCGCCGGGGGAGAGACGGCGGCGGTTTTGCCCGGGCTGCCCGCTGAGGGCCGTCGCTCGTCCCCTGCCCCGATTCCCCGTTCGCCTGCATTGCCATAACTGCCCACCGCCGGGAAAACCCTTCCCGCCGAAGCGTAGGCACGCGACCAGTACCGCTCGTCAAGGCTGGAGTAGATCACGCCGGTAGTTGGCCCCTCGGAGGCGGAGTGGATGAACCGCCTGCCCCCGGCAAAAATGCCCACATGGGAGATTTTCCCGCCGCCGGTGGTCCTGAAAAACAAAAGGTCGCCGGGCTGGGCCGCCTCTGCCTGGATTGTTTCCGCCCATGCGTGCAGGCTTTCGGCGTTCCTCGGCACGGATACTCCCAGCGCGTCGCGGAAGCTCAGGTACACCAGCCCCGAGCAGTCAAGGCCCCTCCTGTCGATGCCGCCGTAACGGTAAGGGGTGTTCTCGTATTTCTTGGCCGCCTCAAGGACGCGTTCGCGCGCCTGCCGGTACGCGGCGTCCTTTTCCGCCGGGGAGGCGGACGCGGGGGGCGCAAGGGCAAAGCCCCTCTCAAGCGGCGCGGCGTGGATCTGAGCGGCGCACAAAATTACCCCAATGGCCGTGGCTATTACCCCGAAAAATTTCCGCATATCATTATTAAAATCGGCATGTTTACACGCTTTCTCCATGCGTTTAGCCAAGCTAAATCTAAGGCAGCTTTTCCAAAAACTGAAGTTTTGGAAAAGCCTCAACTGGAAATTTTTCCCGTGATGCCAATACAGTAATCGCCGAGCTTTTCGATACGCTGCACCAGATCGATAAAGATCAGCTCCGTCTTGACATCCTCGCCCGCCTCGATGCGCTTGCGGCTGAATTTCTGGAGTTTCCTGCGCGACTTGTTGATGTTTTCCTCCAGTTCCACAGCGCGGGCGACAAGCTCTGCCGACATGGTTTTGCCAAGGTGCCTCTGCAAGAGGACCAAAAATTCATCGACCAGGCTGATATAGGGAACGAGGTCTTCCACCTCTTCTATTTTGAAAATGCGGTTTTTCCGCACGCTTCTTTCAAGCAGGCGGCTGATGCCGTAACACTCGTCGCTCATCTCCTCGATCTCGGCGATAACCCTCAGCAGTTGGGAAACCCGTTTTTCCGAGCGGACGTTAAGCTGCTCGCGGGTGCACTCAATCAGGAACGCGGTGAGCGATTCCCGCATCTCGTCGGCGTATTCTTCCTTTCGCTTCACGCTGTCGCAGAAAGCGGCAACGGCGCCTTCCCTGTCGCTTATTTCGTGGAGATTGCGCAGAAGATCGCTGAAACTGGTGTACATGGACGAAACGACACCCGCCATGTCCTGGATCTCTTTTTCCACCCGCACTATGTTGAGTTCGGGGGTTACGGTATTGGCGCTGGAGAAATACGCAAACTTGTAATGCTCGCTTTCCTCTGGCGTTTTTCCCTCACGAATGAAAGCCGAGACCAATTTGGCAAACGTGTTCACAAAGGGCAGAAACAGGGCGGTGTTGAGCACGTTGAAAACCGTGTGCAGCATGGCTATGTGCGTGGTGATGGACGGATCATTGCCCACGGGACTCCCCGGCGTAATAATGTCAACTAACGCCAGCAGCGGCTTGAGCAGGGGCAGCGCCCAGCAGGTTCCAATCAAGTTGAACAGGACATGGACAAGGGCGGCGCGTTTTGCCGATGTCCTCGCTCCGATGGCAGCAAGAGCCGCGTCAATGGTAGTGCCGACGTTTGCGCCAAGAACCATGCCCGCTGCCATCTCGTAAGTGATAATATTGCTGTACGCCATTGTCAGAACGATGGCGGTCGAGGCGCTGGAGGAGTGGACAAGGAGCGTGATCAACAGACCCGCGCCCGCGCCAATCAATACCCCCGCAAAACCCGTGTTCCTGAATGCGGCTATGGCGTTGAAGTCGATGACGTTGCTAATGAAGGTCATTTCCTGCGTAAGGAAATGCAGCCCCAAAAACAACAGGCCAAAGCCCATGAGTAGCTCGCCCAGACTTTTATGCTTCCATTTGACAACGCTCAGGATAAAGCCGAGACCCACCGCCGGCAGGGCAAGGTCGGAAATCTTTATCGTAAAACCCACGAGGGACACGATCCACGCCGTTACCGTGGTACCGATATTTGCCCCCATGATTACCCCGATTGACTGGGTAAGGGTTAACAGGCCGGCGTTCACAAACGAAACCACCATGACGGTGACGGCGGAAGATGACTGGATAATGCCGGTAACGACGAAACCGGTCAGCACCCCGACAAAGCGGTTGCCGGTCATGAAATTCAGCGTTTTCCTGAGCTTATCCCCGGCACTCTGCTGTATACCGTCGCTCATGATCTTCATCCCAAAGAGGAACATGCACAAGCCGCCGGTCATCCGCAGGAACAACGCCACAATTTCCATATAAGGGAATGGTAAAGGCAGGGCGATAAAATTGCAAGGGTGTGTTTCCCAGGGCCAGCGCACTATAAATTGTAATTCCTTACAGGATAAAGAATTACGAGATGGTGTATGAAACACTATACGTTTCGTAATTCCTTATGTAGCAAAGAATTAGCGTTTATAGTGC
>JAISSG010000170.1 GCA_031273185.1 Treponema sp.
ACCACGGCGGAACTGGGCGGGGCGATTTTCATTCTCCGGCTCTCTGCCAGCATCTGCCTGATGCGTGTGTCGCTGGGCAGGGTTTCTTTTTCCGCATCGGGGGCGAAGATGAAGACCTGAATGTCGCCTGACGCAAAATAATCCTTGATGGCGGCGTTGATGTCTTTGGCGGTGATGTGGGGCAACAGTCGCTGGACTGCGTCGAGTTCCCACTCGATGTCCGCCATGTTGCCGCCTTCGGTGTAATAGGTAACCAGCGAGTCAACGTACCCGCTTGATTCCTGACGGTCTTTTTCATGGGCAAGCCGCTGGAGGTGCGAGACCATCGATGCGGAGGCGATGGCAAGTTCCGAATCAGTAAAGCCGTATCGGGTCATTGCCTCTTTTGCACGCAGCAGTTCGGCAAGGCTGGCTTCGGTGGTGCCAGTTTTTGCCTGCGCCACAATGACGTAAAACCGTGACGATGTCGCATAACCGGCGGCTCCCGCCCCGGCGTACATATAGGGGGTCTGCGGCTTGGTCATTTCGTCGCTGAAGCGGAGACTCAGCATTTGGTCGATAAGGATGTCGATTATCTCGCTTCGGTAATACGACAGGTCGCCCCGTGTCGCTTCACGGCTGCGCTTGAAGTACAGGTAGATGTTGGTGCTGGTCAGTTCCGGGTCGGTAAGGGTGAGGGTTTCGATATTTCCCCGTTTGGGAAGGGGCAGGTCGTAGCGGGGAAGCTGGGTGGGGGCGGCGGGTTTGGGGATGGCAAAGTGATCCTCCAGCGATGCCTCCAGCGCGGCCCCGTCAAAGTCGCCAACGATGATCAGCGCCATGTTGTCCGCCTGATACCACTTTCGGTAAAAGCCCTCCAGCCGCGATGCCGGGGCTGTCTCGATAACTTCTGGCAGGCCGATGGGCATTCGGTTGGCGTAGGGCGATCCACGGAACAACACGGGCAGCCACTGCTGTCGCAGGCGATTCCATGCGCCCAGCCGCGAGCGGTACTCCTCCAGCACGACCAGCCGCTCCTCGTCCACGTCATGGGGGGCGAAGGTGATGGCGCGTGACCAGTCGTCGATGATTGCCAGCGCGGTGTCGGGGACACGCCGTATCCCGTCGCCGCCGGTCTCGACGGGGACCTCGATGCCGTACACGGTCTGGTCAAAGGTGGTGTAGGCGTTGACCTCCGGTCCAAAGCGCATTCCCAGCGAGCGCAGGTAGTCAACAAGTTCCGCCTCGGGGAAGCGGGCAGTGCCGTTGAACGCCATGTGCTCGACAAAGTGGGCGAGACCCCGCTCGTCGTCTTCCTCAAGCACCGAACCGGCTTTTACCGCCAGCGTAAGGTACGCCCGTTTTTCGGGCATGGAGTTTTCAAGGATAAAGTACCGCAGGCCGCTGGGCAGGGTCCCGGTTCTGACGCTTTCCATGAACGGAACCGGATCGTTTGGCTGCCCCAGACCGCCCCATGCGGCGGAACCGGCTTTGGGAAGGCCGGAGCAGGAGGCGAGCAGCAACACAGCAAGCAGCAGGGAGAGGAGGGACAGCCCCCCTTTTCGTGTTTTCATGCCTTCAGTATAGCAAAAGGCGGAAAAAAGATCAGAAAAGTATGGCAAAAAAACGGCGGAGAGTGTACAATAACAAAAGAGGTGGTAGGAAAATGAGATTACTAACCAGATCGGATTTTGACGGGCTGGCATGCGGCGCGCTGCTGGTGTACTTGGGTCTTATCGACGAATGGAAGTTCGTCCACCCCAAGGACATTCAAGACGGCCTGGTCGAGGCTACTGACAACGACATTCTGGCCAACATACCGTATATCAAGGGCTGCAAGCTCTGGTTTGATCACCATTCCAGCGAGACTGAGCGGCTGGGGCCGGCTACCTATTTCGAGGGCGTGTCAAAGAAGGCCCCAAGCTGCGCCCGCGTGGTGTACGAATATTACGGGGGCGACGAAAAGCTGGGGCGTTTCGCGGAGATGGTCCGTTACGTGGACAAAGTGGATTCGGGAAACCTTACCTCTGAAGAAATCCTCCACCCCCACGGATGGATCCTTTTGGGTTTCATCATGGATCCGAGGACGGGGCTTGGGCGTTTCCGCAACTTCACCATCAGCAACTACGATCTGATGAAGGAGCTTGCCCGTGCCTGTTCCGAAAAAGACATCGACGAGATCATGGCGATGCCTGATGTCAAGGAGCGGGTGGATGTGTACAACGAGCAGACCGGGCAATTCCGCGACATGGTAAAAAAGTACGCCAGGGTTGAAGGCAACGCCCTGGTCGCCGATTTACGTGGGGTGGAAACCATTTACGCCGGGAACCGCTTCCTTATCTACACCGTTTTTCCCGATCAGAACATATCCTTGTGGATCGTTGACGGGCGGAACAAGGCAAATGTCGTCATCACCGTGGGCTACAGCATAATCAACCGCAGTGCCACGGTGGATGTCGGCAGCCTGATGCTCTCTTACGGCGGCGGCGGGCACCGCCAGGTAGGCACCTGCCAGGTCTCTTATGGAGAAGCCGACCAGGTTATCGCGGAAATTTTGGACAAGGTGAAATAAATTCAAGAAGAGTACCTCACGCAGAGGCACACCAAACCTTCGGGTCGCGGCGCGGAGAGCTATGCGTTGTCCGTAAGCCCGCGCCTCAGTGAGGACTCTTCTTAATCATTATAAAATCTAATGATCAAGAGCGAAGATGCGCAATGAGGTAATTATGCGCCTTCTTTACTTTTCTTTTACTTCTGCGTGATATTCTTCCTCACTATTCCCGTTTTTTCAAAAACAGCATCAGCGGCAGGTGATCGCTGAGGCCGTTGCCGGTCCGGGGGTTGTACGCCACTGGCCGCCCGCTGGCGTTTGCGTAGGGCGGGTAGTTTATTACCTCGCAGTTTTCAAAGTTCCAGCCAGCCCCGATGAACAGTTGTGGCGAGAGCAGGAAATGGTCGATGGTCTCCCACTCGTTTCTGTAATAATACGAGCCATCTTCCAGTTCCACGGCCCAGGGCGAGTAGAGCGTTACGGCCTGTGAGGGAAAATACCGGGCCTCCGGCGGCTTGCCCTTGCTGATGACGATAAAGTCCTTTTGCAGATCGGCAACTGCGGCGGCAGCGGCGTTTGGGCCCGAGTCGTCAAGCCCGTACAGATTGGCAAATTCCGCGGCGCGGGGATCGTCGGGGAGCAGGGCGCTGATTACCGTACCGCTGCGGCGGTAGAACTCGTCGTGGTTTTCGTTCAGGTCGCCCATGATGATTGCCGGGAGATACGGCTCGCTTGCCGCCAGCTCCCGTAGCCTGCGGACTATGATCCGCGCCGAGGCCCTGCGGGTGCTCTCGGTCGCGTCGTCGTCGCCGAGCTTTGACTTCCAGTGGCACACAAACAGCGCCAGCGGGCCGTCTTCTGTGTTGACCCTCGCCTCCAGCATGGGCCGGGGCGCGATTTCCCCGTCGATGTACACCGAATGGGACCTTGCCCCGTCCAGCGGGAAACGGCTTAACAGGCCCACTCCCAGGGACATTCCGGGAATGATGGCAAAGTGGGTCCATCTGTAACCCAGTGCAGAAAGCGCGGCGGCAAGGTCTGCCATCACCTGCGCCGATTCGATTTCCTGCAAGGCGATAACGTCCGGCTTTCGCGCCATCCCGCCAATGGCACTGGCGATAACGTTCAGCCTCCCCCGGTATTTTTCCCCGGTCCAGCCTGCCGACTCCCGGTAGTCGTCGTATTCCGTCCCGTTTTCCACCCCGTCAAAGAGCGTCTGGGCGTTCCACGTCATGATGGCGATGGAATTCCCATCTGAGGGAGCCTTGTCCTGTCCCGGGGAAATGTTGCACCCGGCGCATCCGGCGGCCAAAGCCAGAAGCAACGGCGCACACAGCGCGGCACATAGCACTGCCTGCGAGGTTTTTTGATTCATGAGGTTGTGTTTCATGTTTTTCTCCTCTTGAATATATATGGCCCAAATCGGTGTTTTGCTTTATTCCCACCTGACAATTTTTACATAAAGATGAAAAAAGAAAAGAATTGTATTTGTTGTTGCGCTGGGGACAATGCCGGCAGATACTACGTTTACCGGGGTCTACAACAGCGAGTCCAAATCTATTTCCCCGGCGGTGCATGGTACGGCAATGCCCCAGTTTTCCAGCACTTCGGGGTGAACCTCGCCGAACACGCCGATTTTGTTGCCTTTGTACAGTACCGCTGCCGCCCGCCCCGGAATGAAACGGGGGTCGTCCGATTCTTCGACATCGTAGTCGCGGGCAAGGTAGTAGAACAGTGTCTGTAGCTGTCCGGCGGCGGTGTTGAAGTTCGCCTCCTTGTCGGCGTGGAGAAAGCCCGCGTACTGGCGGGTTCTGGTGCCTGAGTTGTCGCCGCTGTCGAGACAGGCGATTTTGCCGATCTCAAAAATTCGGTGCGGGTAGACCGAGTGGCCGGACACGGACTCGCTTGCCATGAGCGATGCAACCACCGAGTCGCGCACATATTCGTAGTTTTCCGTCATGGGGTTGGCAATGCGGATGATCTTTTTGCCATCGCCGCGCATATTTTCAACGAGGTCTTTACGGGAGCCGAGGTAGTTGTAGATCATCTCCTGATAGCCCATGCCAATGAAGATTTCCTTTACCTGACGGCTGAACAGGGTGATGGGGGAAAGGCGGCCAATGGTGGAATCGCTGGGACGTTCCGGCTTGAACGAGCCGAGGCCCCGGCCTATCATTACGTCTTCGGCGACATCGGCGGCGTGGAGGAAGTCGTTGCGGTATTCGGGCGGACGGGCAATGATACCATCGACTGCGGCGCCGCTCTGCCCACGTTCAAGGGCGGTGGCTTTTTCGGCCTGTACGCCCATGCGGGCAAGTGCCTGTACGCACTCGTCGCCTGAAAGTTGTTCGCCGAGGAATTTTTCGACCCGCGCCAGTGAGCAAAAAATCGGCTCCTGAAAATAGTAAGGGTATACGACATTTTTGCCAAAGGGGGTGTCAAACTCGTACTCGACCTCGACCGGTTCGATGGCAAAGCCGTTGTCGGCAAGGTCGCAGGCAACGATTGACGTGGCAAGCGTTACCAGGGAAATGTCCGTTCCGGTCAGTTCCACAAAAATGTCGGTGTCGCCAACCTGCACCGCGCCCAGATCGGCGGAGTTGATAATCGGCGGGTAGGACAG
>JAISSG010000051.1 GCA_031273185.1 Treponema sp.
GGCCGCTACTTTGGGCCGGTTCGCAATACAAAGGTGCTGGGCAAGGGGCTGATCATTTTTTGGCCCTATCAAAGAATGGGACTCATTCGGTAAAACAAGGTGGCTGCAATGAGCAAAAAGACGCGCAAACCTTTATCGTACATGGCGCAAAAAAAGGAGCGGCACAAACTGTTGCAGGCTGCCGCGGTCCTGCTGGTAGTGTTCTTGCTGTTCAGCGTTGTCACCTCGTTTTTGTTTTCCGTCTGGGTCCTGCGCAACGACACCATGCGGCCCGGCCTGTGCGCCGGGGACCGGTTCCTAGTGGTCTCCTCGGCGCTGCCGCAGCTATTCGCCGAATTACGGCAATCCGGCAATGCCGCCCCCTTCAGGCGCGGAAACATTGTCCTGATTGACACGATGCGCCCGGAAAACCGAAGCTGGCCCCTTGCCATCCTTGACCGCGTCGTCAGGTTTTTTACCGCGCAGCAGATCAGCGTCTTTGGGAAGGAGGAGCATCTGTACGTCAAGCGGCTTGTCGCGCTTCCCGGCGACGAGATTTACATGAGCAACTTTGTCCTGCGGGTAAGGCCGGAGGGCGATTCCTATACTCTCACCGAATTTGAGCTTTCCGACCGGCCGTATTACCCGAACGTCCCCCAGGTGCCTGCCCTCTGGGACGAATCCTTGCCATTTTCGGGGAACATGGACACGATGGTGCTTGGCCCTGGCGAATACTTTGTCATCTCGGACGACCGCAGCAACACCGGCGATTCCCGCACATGGGGGCCGATCAGCGCGAAGGAAATTATCGGCATGCCGGTGTTCCGTTTCTGGCCGCCGGCGAGAATTGGCCGCCCCTAGCGAATGACCGCGTCGCTGTACATACACGTTCCCTTTTGCGCGAGCATATGCGACTACTGCGATTTTTATTCAATAAGCATTAACAACAATTTCGCTTTGATGGATGGTTATATCAACGCGGTATTAGGCGACATCGAAGATCAGATTGGCATTTTTAATGTTGGCGAAGTCCCCACTATTTACATCGGCGGGGGAACGCCTTCCGTGCTGGGCGCTGTCCGCATGGAACGCTTACTGGCCGGGATACAAGCCGTTCTGAAACCTTTGCGTAAAAAGCCTGGCGTAAAAATGCCGTTTGAATTCACCGTGGAGGCCAACCCCGAATCGGCGGACGAGGCGTTTCTGCGGGCCTGCCGGGAAGGTGGCGTCAGCCGGATAAGCCTTGGCATACAGACTTTTCACGGGCCATCGCGTCTGGCGGTACGCAGGACAGGCGACTGCCGCCTGCTGCGCGAACAGGCTGTCCTTGCCGCAGGATATTTCCCCGGCGCGTTTTCCGCAGACCTTATCACCGGCCTCCCCTTTCAGACCCGGGAGGTTCTGGAAAGCGACATCACTGCGCTGCTGTCCTGCCAGCCGTCCCATGTCTCGCTGTACAGCCTGATCCTTGAGCCGGAAACGCCCCTTGGCAGGGAGGCAGCGCGGCTTGGCGCCGCCGCCATTGCCCTGCCCTGCCAGGACGACACTGATGGCCTGTGGATCGCCGGTCGGGACATGCTGGAAGCGGCGGGCCTCGCCCAGTACGAGGTATCCAACTTTGCCCTGCCAAACAAAGCCTGCGCCCACAACGCCCGCTACTGGCGCATGGAAAACTGGCTTGGCGCAGGCCCCGCCGCATCGGGGACGCTCATCGACGAGGAGGCCGGAACCGGCAGGCGGCTGACGTACCCGGCGGACATTGGCACCTACCTTGCCGCGCCGAGGCCCCGTGTTCGTTCCGCCCGCGTCGAGGAACTGTCCCGGGCCGACCTTGTCCGGGAAAGCATGCTCATGGGCTTTCGCTGCCGGGGCGGGCCAGATACGGGCAGTTTCCGGCGGCGCTTTGGCCGCGGCGTGGAAGACCTTATCCCCAAAACCATCGACCGTTGGCGCGAACGTGGCTTTTTCGAGGCGGGCGACTCCGTCGGCCTTGCGCCTTCGCGCCAAGGGCTGCTGTTCCTTAACGGCTTCCTGCGCGATGCCTTTGCCGAGTTGGAAGGATTCTAAGAAGGGGTTCACGCGGAGGCGCGGAGGCGCAAAGGAAGGCGATTGGTTTACAAGCGGCGAGCGATCCGTCATGTCTCTGGTGCTTCCATGAAAATAATAATAGATAAAATTTATTGACAAAAGACAAGCATTTGGTTTATGGTTAATTTTCAGGAGAATTTTATGGCAAAATCAGAACTTGAGCAAATCCCCGGCATTGGAAAAAACATGGCGCAACATTTAATAAATGCCGGTTATCCTACTATTGCATCATTGAAAGGGCAAAATCCAGAAGAAGTTTATTTCAAAGACTGTAAATTCCAAAATATACAGGTTGATCGCTGCGCATTGTATCAATACCGTTTGGCAGTGGCGTATGCAAACGGAACGATAACCGATCCAGAAAAACTAAAATGGTGGAACTGGAAAGATGAAAAATAAATTTTTTATATAGATAATATTGTATCATTAGTGTCCAAAATAAATAGTTGAAAAACCCCAACTCCTCAAGTAGAATGAAAAAGGTACCAAGCTAAATCATTACTACAAAAGGAGTTAGGATATGAACAAGTATAACACA
>JAISSG010000009.1 GCA_031273185.1 Treponema sp.
ATCGTGTCCACGCCCTGCGCCACAAGCGACTCAATAAGTATCTGCGCCCCTGTATACATCATTCGCTCACTTCCCGCTGTTCTTTTTCATTCTCTATACTTATCCCTTTAAATAAAAGCCAAAAACATAATGAAAATTCACCAACCATTGCTATTATTAAACCTGGATATGCAATAAAGTCTTTTCCCGGAAATAAAAATGTAACAAATACTTCCGATAAGGCTCCAAATGTTGCCGCTATAAGCATTATACCAAAATATTTTGGCATTATTTTCGATTTTATTATTATAATGCCCAGCGGAAATAACCATAATCCAAAATATACCTGGGCAATTAAATACCCGTATTTATGCAAATTTGCAAAAAATTGGCTTATCATTATTGCATCATTGAATTTGACATAATCGGCTGTAATAATTTCAATAATTGCCATATGATTTAACATATTGACACTCATAATGGCAACACTTACAATTGTGAGTATAAGAAAAAGCAATGACTGTGATTTATTTATATTTTTCAATTGGATATATAATACCCATGCCGTCAAAAGGTGAAAGACCATCATTGCCAGGTCGCTCATTAATGCCAGCCGTAAAAGCATGGATGAACCTACAATCTCTTCAAATGGTTTCGCATTGTCTCCGAAAACAAGAACATTTGAACGTATTAGCTGGGCAAAAACCCCAAACAAAATCATCCCCAAATAAAAAAAACCAGACAAACGGCTGCTTTTTTTCACAAAAACTCCTTTTCGGACTTTAAGTTTTCCGCAAAAAAACCTGCATTTCGTACATCTTCAGGATTAGGTCTCCCTTTGTTCATGCCACCAAAAATTCGCAAAAAACTATTTGTATTATGTCCCAAACAGCCAAATTCACCTATAATTATAAAACCTTTGCTTTGCAATATATTTCTAAGAGCCTCATGATCTTTTAACATTTTATCTTCGCTATATATTCCACTTGTAGAAAATATAAACGCTTTTTTATCCTGAACATTTGGTAATCTTTCAGCAAAATCCAGCAATGGCTGAAAATGTCTTTCGCTATCTATTCCAGAACCAAAACCTATTAGTTTATATCTTTCTAATAAGCCAAAAATGTTATTTTCAATGTCTATTATTGAAGCATTAATTACAGGCGCGATTGCGTTGGCAATTTTTCTGGTATTCCCATGATGATATGAATATAAAAATATTATCGCGTCTGTTTCCATGTTGATTTGCTCAATGTCAGGTATTTCAGATACGGAATATACTCCAGTTGCCTTTGATACAGAATCCGCTCTGGACGGATTTTGATTTGAACAAACAGAAAAAAACAAAAGAATCACCCCCAGTAAAATCAAAAAATCCCTTTTCTTTACCATGATGTGCCTATATCACCCCAACTATCCGCTGTTACTTGTTCCCTATTCCCCGTCGTTCAACAGCTTATATTCAATCGAATCCACCAGCGCGGCGCGGCTTGCGTCGATGATGTCCGCCGAAACGCCCACGGTGCTCCATGTTCGCTGGCCGTCGGTTGTTTCGATGAGAACCCGAACCTTCGCTGCGGTGGCCTCGTTGCCGTCGATAACCCGCACCTTGTAGTCCTCCAGCCGGATTTTCGCCAGGTCCGGGAAAAAACGGGTAAGGGCCCGGCGGAGAGCGCCGTCCAGTGCATTCACCGGTCCGTCCCCCTCGGCGGCGGCGATCTCGTACTCGTCGCCGACCAGCACCTTTACCCAGGCGTGGGAGCACGCCAGCGTATCGCCGCCGGGGTGCTCGCTCATCACCCGATACGCCACGATGCGGAACAGCGGCTGGTAGCGGCCCAGTTCCCGTCTCACCAAAATCTCAAAACTTGCGTCGGCCCCCTCAAACGCCCAGCCATCGGCCTCAAGGGTTTTGAGTTTTTCAGCTAACGCGGCAATCACCGGATGATCCCGTGTAATCGACGGCTCTATTTTTTTTACCCGCTCGGTAATCGCCGAACGCCCGCCGACCTCGCTCATCAGGAAACGCCGGTCGTTGCCAACCGCCGCCGGGTCGATATGCTCAAACGATCGGCTAACTTTCAAAATGCCGTCGGCGTGCATCCCCGCCTTGTGCGAAAAAGCGTGCGCCCCAACGTAGGGCATGTCGTCGCTAATCGAGACGTTGGCAAGTTCGGCGATCCGGCGGGTCATCTGCGAAATGCAAGCGAGGTTTCCCTCCGGCAGGCAGCGCAGGCCCATCTTAAGTTCCAGTCCGGGCAGCAGCGCCGACAACGCCGTGTTGCCGCAACGCTCCCCAAAGCCAACGAGTGTTCCCTGCACATGAACACAGCCCTCCTGCACGGCGGCGATGGTATTCGCCAGCGCTAGGCCGGAATCGTTGTGGGCGTGAATACCGAGGTGGGGACTGGGGACTGGGGACTGGGGACTGGGGGCAGACAACTTCTGTTGTAACGCCCGCACGGTGTCTGCGATGGCATTGGGGAAGGCGCCGCCGTTGGTGTCGCATAACACGATGCGGTCGGCTCCGGCTTCTGTTGCGGCTTGTATTGTGGCAAGGGCGTAGGCGGGGTTGGCGGACCATCCGTCGAAAAAGTGTTCTGCGTCGTAGATTACGTTTCGGCCCTCGGCTTTGCAGAAGGCGACGGTTTCGGCGATCATGGCGATGTTTTCTTCAAGTTCTACCCGCAGTACCTCACGGGCGTGTAGGTCCCAGCTTTTGCCGAAGATCACGACCGTTCCGGTTTTCGCATCCAATAGACTGCGAAGCTGGGGGTCGTCCGCCGCCTTTACACCCTTTTTGCGGGTCGAACCGAAGGCGCAGATTTCGGCGTTTTTCAGTTTGAGTGAAGACGCTTGCCGGAAAAATTCTATGTCTTTGGGATTGCTCCCCGGGTTTCCTGCCTCGATCCACATCACGCCCAGTTCGTCCAGGGCCTCCGTTACGGCAAGTTTGTCTCGTAGCGAAAACACAATCCCCTCGCCCTGCGCCCCGTCGCGTAAAGTGGTGTCAAGTATTTCAATGTCAAACTTATTCGTCATTTTGCCAAATCCCATTCCATCGCGTTTATCGCCGACAGGTACGCCTTTATCGAGGACTCCACTATGTCGGTCGAAACGCCCCGGCCATTCCAGCGACGACCGTTAAGCACAATTTTTACCATCGTTTCGCCCTGCGATGCCGAGCCGCCGGTGATTGCGCCGATTTCGTATAACTCCAGCTCCGGCTCCCTGCCTACGATCTGGTTGATCGCCTTAAAGATAGAGTCCACGGGGCCGTCGCCCATGCAGACCAGTTTTCTATGCTTGCCGTCCTTGTGCCGCAGGCGGACAACGCCCGACGATCCCAAGGCAGAGCCGGTGTTCACCGCCCAGTGATCGAGGCTCCACGTTTCCGGCACCGACACGGTATGGTCCATCACCAGTGCCTCAATGTCCCGGTCGCTCACTCCCTTCTTCTTATCGGCAAGGCTTTTGAATTCCGCAAATATCTTTTCAAAGGATTCTGTGTCTACCGTCAGCCCCAGATCGGCAAGGCGTTGCTCGAAGGCGTGTCTGCCCGAATGTTTGCCCATGACCATGCGGTTCTTGGGTATGCCGATGGACTGGGGGCTCATGATCTCGTAGGTTTCACGCTTTGCCAGAACGCCGTGCTGGTGAATGCCCGCCTCGTGTGCAAAGGCATTGTCGCCCACGATGGCTTTGTTCGGCTGGAGCTTTACACCCGTCACCTGGCTTACCAGACGGCTTACCGGGTATATCTGTGTGCTGTCGATCCGGGTGTCGGCGGCGAAGTAGTCCTGCCGCAGACGCACGCCCATGACCAGTTCCTCAAGCGAGGCGTTCCCCGCCCGCTCGCCAATACCGTTGACCGTACACTCGATCTGATCCGCGCCGTTGGCGATGGCGGCGATGCTGTTCGCCACGGCAAGCCCAAGGTCATCGTGGCAGTGCACCGAAAGCCGCGCTTTTTCCATGCCCACCGTATGTTCCCGCACATAGCGTATCCGTTCGCCAAATTCCTGTGGCATAGCGTAGCCCACCGTGTCGGGAAAATTCACCGTCAGCGCACCGGCCTTTATCGCTGCGGCAAACACCGTGCAGACAAAATCCGGGTCGCTGCGGAAAGCGTCCTCCGCCGAAAACTCCACGTCGGCGCAGAATTTTCTGGCGTACTTCACCGATGCCACGGCCTGTTCCAGCACATCCTTTTTGGTCATTTTCAGCTTGTACTTCATGTGCACCGGCGAGGTGGCAAGGAACAGGTGAATCCGTGGGCTCGTAGCCTTGGACAGCGCTTTTTTGGCATCGTCAATGTCCTTTGCCACGCAGCGGCACAGGGCGGCCACGGCGCAGTTTTTGACTGTCCCCGCGACGGCTCTCACCGCCTCAAGGTCGCCGTGGCTGGAAGCGGGAAAGCCCGCCTCGATGATGTCAACGCCGAGCCGTTCCAGCCGCCGCGCCACCTCGATTTTTTCCGGCAGGTTCATGGAGCAGCCCGGCGACTGCTCGCCGTCCCGCAAGGTGGTGTCCAATACAAGTATCTGGCGCCTGGTAACGTTAGCCATACCATTCCTGTATAGCGAAAAGGGGGGAAAATCGCAAGGTGAGTACTGGTTGCCTTTTTCTTTGTTTTTTACTATTCTTTCAATAATAAACCCATGAAAGCATTCACCGGCATTCCGGCATCCAAAGGCATTGCGGTCGCCAAGGCCCTTGTGTATGCGGAAGACAAAGCGCCCGAAGTTCCCCAATACACCATCACCAAGGCCGATGTTCCCGCCGAATGGGATCGGCTGCAAGAGGCGCTTGACGAGGCTGTTCGGGAGGTAAAAGAACTCCATAAACGGGCCAGCATCCAGATGGGGCGGGAACACGCGGACATTTTCCAGGCCCACCTTTTGATGCTGGAAGACGATGATTTTCAGGGCCAGTTAAAAGACAGAATGTGCAAGAGCCTCATCAACATCGACTGGGTTGTCTGGGAGCTGTCGCGGGAACTTGGCCAGAAACTACTCCAGTCGCCGGACCCGGTTTTCAAGGAGAGGGCTGCTGATATTGCCGACGTGGCCCGCAGGATCATCGACCACCTGCTCCACGTCAAGCGGGGAAGTTCGATCCTTGCCAATCTGGACGAGGACGTGATCCTCGTGGCCCATGACCTAATGCCCTCCGACACGCTGGTCATGGACAAGGACCGGGTAAAGGGCATCGCGCTGGACGAGGGAAGCAGCACCTGCCATACGGCGATTCTGGCGCAGGCTTTCAACATACCCGCAGTGCTGGGGCTTTCGGGTTTTACCAGGGAGATAAGGAACGGCCAGACGCTGGCGCTGAACGGCACGTCGGGGATAGTCGTGGTTGACCCTGGCAAGAAGACGCTGGCATCGTACAGGAGCGAGGAAAAGGCCCGGCGCGGACAGGCAGAGCGGCTTGCCACGCTGCGCGAGCTTCCTGCGGAAACAAGCGACGGCCATCGCGTGGAAATCAAGGCGAACATCAGCCTGCCCGAGGAGGCCCAGAACGCGCTCGGTTGCGGGGCTGAGGGCATCGGCCTGTACCGCTCGGAATTCCTCTATATCACGCCGGGCCAGGCCGCCGATGAGGGAGCCCAGTATCGGGCTTACAGCCAGATCCTGGCTACGATGGGAAATCTGCCCGTTACCATAAGAACCGTGGACGTAGGGGGGGACAAGGTTTCCCCGGAGCTTATGACCGTCAGCGAGAAAAACCCCCTGCTGGGATGGCGGGCGATTCGCCTGTCCCTTGCCAACCCGGAGCTTTTCAAGGTGCAGTTACGGGCGATACTGCGGGCAAGCGTCAAGGGCAACGTGCGGATCATGTTCCCCATGATCTCGGGCGTTGAGGAGATGGAACAGGCCGTTGCCCTTCTGGACGAGGCCCGAGCCGAATGCATAAAGAAAAAGCAGCCCTTTAGCGATGCCATTGCGGTTGGGGCAATGATCGAAATCCCGTCGGCGGCAATGACCGCGGACATCCTCGCGGAAAAGTCCGATTTCTTTTCGATAGGGACCAACGACCTTGTCCAGTACAGCATGGCCGTGGACCGGGGAAACGAGAAGGTAAGCTACCTCGGAGAGTCTTTGCACCCGGCGGTGCTGCGTTTCCTGAAAATGACCATTGACGCGGCCCACAAAAGAGGCATTAAGGCGGCAATGTGCGGGGAGCTTGCCGGCAACCCGATGGCGACGGGAATCCTGGTCGGCCTTGGCCTTGACGAATTCAGCATGGCGGCTTCTTCCATCCCGCAGATCAAGAAGATAATCCGGGGGGCCAGCTTTAAGTCCTGCAAGGCGCTGGCCGCCGAGGCCCTGCGCGGCAGATACATCGCGGAGGTACACGCCGCCGTGAAGGCGTGGATGAAGGACAATGCCCCAGCCTGAGGCTGAATTCGATCCGGCGAAAAAGTACCGCAACCTTCCAGCCGTGGTTCTGGCAGGCCGCCCCAACGTGGGAAAATCGACGCTCTACAACCGCCTGCTCCGCAAACGCCGCGCCATCACCGACCCCACGCCGGGTGTCACCCGCGACCCCGTGCAGACCGAGGGCTTCATCGCCGGTAAGCCGATCAAGTTAGTTGACACCGGCGGCTTCAAGCTGGAGCGATCCCGGAAACGGGGCGCGGAAGCGGACAACGTCATCGACGATCTTGTCGTTGAAAAAACGCTTGCCATGATCAGGGAGGCGAGCCTTATCGTGCTGCTGTTGGAGGCGGGTGAAATCACCAGCGAGGACGAGGAATTTATCGAACTATTGCGCCCCTACCAACAGCGGCTGGTCATCGCCGTCAACAAAACCGAGGGCGGCAGGCGGGAAGCTGATTCGTGGAACCTCCTTTCCTACGGTTTTGAAAAGGTTTTTATGATCTCCGCCGAGCATGGCGACAATGTCGGCGATCTGGAAGACGAGATCATCAGCCGCCTTGATTTTTCAGCCGTGGAAGAAGCGGAGGAGGAACATCGACCGATCCGCATCGCCATACTGGGAAAGCCCAACACCGGCAAGTCCACGCTGTCGAACCGGCTGACCTCGTCGAATGCGTCGATTGTCAGCGAGGTGCCAGGCACCACCCGCGACGTGGTCGAGGGGAGTTTCCGCTGGAAGTCCCGCGACTTTGTGATCCTCGACACCGCCGGGATTCGGCGCAAAACCAAAGTGACGGATAACATCGAATACTACTCGGTGAACCGCGCGATTAAAACCATCAACGACGCGGACATCGTCATTCTGCTGATAGACGCGCAGGAGGGGCTGTCCGAGCAGGACAAGAAAATCGCCGCACTTGACCACGACCAGGGGCGGGGGATAATCATGGCGCTGAACAAGTGGGACACCATGCCGAAGATAAAAAACACGTTTGAGGCGGTCAGGGATCGCATGCATTTTATGTTCGGCAAAATGGAGTACGCCCCCATTATTCCGTTAAGCGCACAGGACGGAACCGGCACGGACAAGCTCCTTTCTACTATTATAACCATGTATAGCCAGCTTAACACGCAGATAGAAACAGGCCGCCTGAACCAAGCCCTTGCCCGCTGGCTTGAGGAATACCCTCCCCCATCAGGCCCGCGTACCCGCTTCAACGTGAAATACGCCGTGCAGAATTCGGCCAACCCGGTGAGCTTTATTTTTTTCACCTCGCGCACCCATGCGGTCAGCGAGGCATACGTTTCCTACCTGCGGAACAAAATCCGCAAAGACCTCGGCTTTTCTTTAATTCCCGTTCACATAGAACTGCGGGCATCGGGGAAGAAGAAGGGGAATGGGGAATAGGGAAGAAGGAGCTCACGTAGAGGCGCAGGGAAGAAGAGGAGTCTCTCACAGAGGTCGATGACCCGTTAATATCTATTTACCTGATTTCTTATATATAACGTGAGTTCGAAGAAGAGATTAAACGGTAATCGCCAAAGCCCTCTCGTCTCCCGGAACACGAATGGACGGCTTATGAGGCAGGAAACTGTATGCCGATAAAGCCGCCAGTACATTGACCATGAAATTA
>JAISSG010000049.1 GCA_031273185.1 Treponema sp.
ACACGTTCCCGTGCATGTCATGCAGGCCCCACGCGTTCGCGGGCTTTTTTCCCACCTCATGCGTCCTGCTCCCGCTGTTGCTCCAATACCACCCCGTGTCATTGCTTATGCTCGCCCCGGTGTTGTACGCCGTCGTCGTCCCGGCGCGGCAGGCGTATTCCCACTGCGCCTCCGTCGGCAGCCGGTACCCGTTGCTGCCCCAGTCCGCCGTTACCGTCGCGGAAGTTATCGGATACCCTGCCGCCGGATTCCTGCCGCTTATCGTGTACACGGGCTGTAGCCCTTTCATTTCGCTTACCTTGTTGCAGAACTCCACCGCGTCATACCAGGTTACGCATTCCACCGGCCTTCTTCCATCCGTCTCGCCCGCCGCAGGCGGCCTGCCGTTGGCCATTGTAAAATAGCTGGGGTTGGTCCCCGTCACCGTCTCGTACTGCGCCTGCGTTACCTCGTACTTGCCCATCCAGAAACCGCTGAGCGTCACCGAGTGCTGGGTCTCGTCGCTGTACCGCTCCGGCTCGCCCACGGGGCTGCCCATCGTGAAGGCCCCGGACTGTATCTGCACCATCTCCATAAACAACGGAGTCGCCGGGAACGCCGCTGTAACCGTGCCGGAGTACGCGGCGTTGCTGGCCGATGCCGCTTCCCCCACGGTAAAGAAATCCGCCGCTATGCCGTCAAAGGTAAAGCCCTCTTTGGCCGCCAGGCTGATAGTCGCCGTGTACGCGGTTTCGTCGGCAAACACGCTTGGGACCGCGGGGCTCCACTCCACGGTTCCCGTGTACTGCGGCGTTGGCGCAATGGCCGTTACCGGGGTTGCGCAGATTGCAGGCGCGGTAACGCCCGGTATGGTTCTGATATCAACAACGGCGGGCTCTTCGGCTGTTCCGGCGGTTGTTGGGAACGCCGCCATAACCACGTCGGAGCCGGCTGCGTTGGTTGCCGCCGCCCCCGCCACGGTAAAGAAATCCTCCGTCACGCCGTCAAAAGTGTAGCCGGGATTAGGTTTCAGCGTTATGGCTGCCGTGTACACCTTTGCCGCGGCAAAAGCACCCGTTACCAGGGGCGACCATAACACGGTTCCCGTGTACTGGCCCGTTCCGCCAATCACCGTTACCGGGGTTTCCCCTAATACCGGGGCAGGAACGCCCGGTATGGCGGCAACGGTAACGGTAACGGTAACGCGGTCGCCGCCCTTCCCTCCCGTTGGGCTGGGGCAGGCCGCAAAAGCCAGCGCGACAAGCGCGGCAAACGCCAGGGCCGCCGCGATTTTACGTGTGGTCATAGAACTCTCTCCGTTGGTTGTAAGATGCTTGGGAAACTGATGCCAACGACGCTATGCCCGCACCGTTATCCCTCCTGGCAGAATACTATCTGCTACAGGCTGATTTTGCAAGAGGGGGGAGAGTAAAGAGCAGAGAGCAAAGAGCAAAGAGCAAAGAGCAGAGAGCAGAGAGCAGTGGGGAATACGGGACTCTCTGCCCGTAACTGATCGGTGCAGGGAAATAGTCAACCGTGTTCGGCAAAAAAAAACCGCAGCTGGCGCTGCGGTTTTTTGTACCGGGGTTGTTTTGTTACTGAGTTGTTTTTTGCTGTTGCTGTTGCTGTTGCTGCTTCTCTCTTTCCTCTCTCATTCCCTCGGCGGTATACTTGCGCAGATCGACTAACGCTTGCCGCGCCCGTTCCCTGACTGGCGGGGCATAGGACCCTTCCGCTATCCTGATGAGCAGATGGATGGCGGCAGGCTCCCTTATGCCATTGTTCTTTTGGGCGATTTTATCCAGCGAATCAACCGCGGCCAGGGCAAGAAGGTTATCCGGGGCCGTGGTGTAGTTGAACCTGTTGGCTATCCAGACAATCGCGTTGACCGCGTCGTTATTATCGTTAGTGCCGATAGTGCCAAGCGACTTAACCGCTTCCTGCAATACCATCGGTTCGTTCTCGGTGGTGCATATCCTGATCAGCGCGGACTTTGCCTCCGGCGTTCCAAGGGTGCCAAGGAGCCTTGCCGCCTGCCGCCGCACCTCGGGGTAATCGTTCATCAGCCGCCTTCGCTCCCTGACCTGGTTCTGGGTTCCCTCAACGGAAAGGAACTCCAGGGTGGTGCGGATTTCGTCGTTGGTGCTTCCCCTCTCAAGGGCGTTCCCGATGTACTCCAGGGCAATCAGTTTTTGCTCCCGGCTGTCCGTCCTGCTGGTCTCGCGGATGATCATCATCTCGATGGCTTCCTCCAGGTAGGCTTCCTCAACGGACTTTTCCGAGTCCGAATTGGAATTGCCGGACTGGCCCATGACTGCCGGCGCGGTGATTAATGCCGCAATAATCAGGATGAAAAAACGTTTCAGCGTCATCTTTCCTTTTCTCCTTTAGTTTGAAATCTTCCAGTTATTATCAATTTTTACCAATTCGTACAGCCTCAGGCGTCTTGTCCTGGTTTCGCTGCCATCGCCTCCGGCGCTTCTGGTTTCTATGTGGTAAACCCTGACCTTGTTGTCGTTTTCAAGTTCTATCTCGTCCACCCGGCTGTTGGTCCGCGAGGGGACAACCACGTTGAAAAAATAGTCGTTCGCCGTCCTCAGCACGATTCTTCCTCTCCGCAGCGCGGGCGATTCCGTGGCTTGGGCTAAAAATTCCCGTGACGATATATGCTCGAAATACTCGTCCGACAGGGCGTTTCTCCATTCGGGAAAATCCTTCCTCCTGATCGTTTGGTTGAGGTTGTCAATAAACTTTTGTACCTCGGCCAGGGTGTTTCTGTACACTTCCTGGCTGCTTGCGCCATGGAGCCCGTCTGGTTCCAGTTCCGGCTCTTCCGCTTCTATGGCAACATCCGGTTCTGCCGGCGGGTGCTCCTCAACTGGAGCCGGCGGGGACGCGCAACCCGCAAACAGCGCAGCCGCCAATAGCAGAAACGGCGCTAACCTTTTCATGCCTTTACTTTAAGCGATTTTTGGCCCCGCGTCAAGGGATCGAATTTGGCCTTTTTACGTATCTTTGGGGCCAAGCTCAAGGATAAGCTCAACCTCGCCTTGTGAGATTTTCAGGTTCCGCGCAATCTCGTCGATTTTCCAGCCCTGGCGCTTGAGGCTGATGATGTTCTCGCGGTCCCTTGGCGGCGGCGCGCCCCTGTCTTCGGGCTTGCCGGCGCGGGCGGCTGTTTTTCCCTCCTCGCGGTCCAGGAGGGAACGGGTCAGCTTGAGCTGGGTTTGGGCGTCTTTGTCGAGATTTTGCAGTTCCGTGGCCAGGCGCGCAAGGCTTTCCCGCGCCACGTTCATTTCGGCGATGCGCCTTTCCAGCCATTTGACGGAATCGTCCAGCGTGGAGAGTTTCTCGGCTGCGTCCCGCGCCTTTTCGTTTTCCGCCGAAAGGGTCTGGACCGAGCTTTGGATGGAATCTATGTCGATTTTAAGCAGGGAAACCATGTCTTCAATCCGCTTTGCCGCCGCTTCGCCTTCCTGCAGGGCCTTGAAATTCCGATCGATGCCGTCGTTGGTTTCCTGCAGGGTCTTGCTCTTTCGCTCCACCCGCTGGTATTTTTCCTCGGTTTCTTTTATCGCGTCGTCCAGGCGGCGCAGTTGAACCTGCATGGTTTGAAGTATGTCGTCCGAGTTGGAAACCTGGGCCAGCCTTTCCTCCACCGACTGGGATGTCTGGAGCAGGCGGTTAAAGTCGTTCTCCATTACCTCGATACGGTGTTTCTCGGAGAGGAACCGGGTCATCTTGGCGTTAACGTCGTCTTCGAGGCGTTTTATTTGGGTGAACTGGTTTTCAAAACGGGAAACCTCGTTCTTAAGCTGCGCGAGCCGGCCAATATTGCTGTCCATGTCCTCAACATAGCGATCAAGCTCGGCCTTCAGCGCGCCGGTGCGCTCGATGAGCTTCGCCTGCGCGGCGATTTCCTTGCGAATCTCCTCCATCGAGGCCCGCGCCGCCGTTATTTGCCCGTCGTTTTCCGCAACAAACTCGCCGCTGCGCCGACGCGTTTCTTCTATGGCATTGTCAAGCTCTTTCACACGGAGGTCATACCGGGCTTGCCAGTCCTCAATGTTTTTGCGGGCGCTTTCCGACGATGATTCCAGGCCGGCGATTCGCGTTTTTGTCTCCGCCGACAGGTTCCTAAGCTGGGTTTCCAGTTCCTGCTGGCTCTTGCGGAGGGTATCGGTAACGGAAAGGCTGTACAGGTCTATTTTGGCGCTGATTTCATTCTCGGCGGCGGCTTTCGTCTCTTCCATGCCGCGCTTGAGCTGCTCGCCGAACTGCTTCCGGGACTCGTCCACCTCGCGTATTTTCCCCCGGATGCCTTCCTCGAAAGTGGCGACCTCCGCCTTGAGCCGTTCCATGTCCGACATAATCAGCCCGCTCTGGGCGGCAATCTCCTTCCTCAGTTCCTCAAAGACGCGCGTTTCGGTGCCCTGGCGCTTTGCTTCGGCATCCTCGGCCATTGATTCCAGCCTTTTGTCCAGGCCTTCCTGCCATGCGGCAAGCTGGCTGTCAATCCCGGCGCTTCGCTTTGAGAGATTCTCCAGAAATTCATCCTCAAAGCCCTGGAGTTTTTTGGAGACGTTTTCAAACGACCGCTCCTTGATTCCCAAAAGCTCCTGGTCCACCCCGGCAAGCTGTTCCCGTATGGCTCCCAGGCGGGCGTTGAATTCCCCGCTGACGCTTTCCCAGCTTCCGCGGATATCCTCGCTGAAGCGGCTAAAGTCGCCGTTGACCCGGTTTGTCGCCTCCTGCATCAGGCTCCGCAGTTCCGTTTCAAGGTTGCTGATATCGTTGGCAACGCCGGACAGTTGGTTGAACTGCTCTTCCTGCGCTTCGCGGTACTCCTCAAGCCGCCGCTCTGTCGCGGCGATTATCTCCTGCCCGGCGGTTTGGGTCATGGCTTCCCAGTCTTCCCGCTGTTTCCTGATCGCGCCGCCCAGGTCTTCGGCCTGCTGCCGCGCAAGGCTGGTAAACTGGCTGATGTCCTTGCTCCACTCTTCCTGCTGGTTTTTCGCAAAGGCGGTCAGCTCATGCAGGTCCTTTTTCCAGTCCTCGTCGTAGGCTTTCTGCCGCGCGTTCATGGCGGCGGCTTCGGCCTTCCATTCCTCGCGGTTGTTCTTGAGCTGGTCGTGGATTTCGCCGTGTTTTGCCTTGAGGGTATCCTGGAGCGCTTTGATCTTTTCCTCAAAGTTTGCCTTGATAAGGTTCACCCGCTCCTGCGCCTGGTCCCTGAGTCTGGCAAGCGCCGATTCCTCGACCTTGTCCGCCCGGCTGCCCGCCCGGTCGATTGCCCCGGTAAGGAGTTTTTCGATCCTCTCCTCGTCCCGCAACAGCCTGGCCTCCCTGCCTTTTTCCAGCCTGTCCACCGCTTCCCGGTGTTCCTCGACTTTCCGCTCGACGGTCTGGGCGCTTGCCTCAAAGTCCGAAACCATCGAGCGGGCCGAGGACACCGCGGCATCGACTGCCTTGTCAAGGGCCTCGGCATTTTCCTGCGCAAAACAACGCTCGATATTTTCCAGTTTTTCGCTTATCGAACCAATGTCGTTTTCCGATTGCTCGATCTTGTCCCTGACCTCGTCTATCCGCTTCCCGACGTTTTCCACAAAGGCGGATTCGTCTTTGATCCTGTAGAGGTTTTCCTGGACGTTGCCTGTCCATTGGATAAGGTTTTCAAGGGAGGAATCGTAATTCTGAATACGCTCGTCAATCTGCGCGAGGGCCTGAACCTTCTGCGCCAGGTCATCCCTGGTCAGGGCCTGGATGCGCCGCATCAATTCCGCGGCGGATTTCTGCTCGACGTCAAGGTGGATGCCGTAGTTCCTGATTAGCTCGCCTTTCTCCTCGACAAAGGTGTTGATGTCTTCCTTGATGCGGTCCGCGTATTTTCTCGCCTTGTCAAGCGAACGGCTGCCCCTGTCCAGGAGGCGGAAAAGGATGAGTGCCAGGATTACAATGCCAAGGGTTATCAGGTTTCCGACATCAAACAGCATATTTTTACTTTAACACAAAATCAGCTAATTTGCGATAGTCGCGGAAGGTAAAGTCCGCTGCTGGTTTTGCCCTGCCCGGCAAGCCCCGGCTGACCAGCAGCGCCGTTTTCATGCCCGCCCGCTTCGCCCCAACCATGTCGTAGCGATAGCTGTTGCCCACGTAGAGGATCCTCCCGGGGGCGCAATGCAGGGCATCGGCAAGGCAGGCGAAGGGGCGCGACGAGGGCTTGAGCGCGCCGGTGGCCTCCGAGCAGATCTCCGCGTCCCAAATGCCCGCGATGCCCAGGTTTTTCAGCTTGGTTTGGGTGGGGAAGTCCGACAGCATCCCAAGCTTGAGCCCCGCTGCCTTTAGTTCAGCCAGGACTTCCGTAACGTGGGGAAGGAGCTTTATGCGCGCAAACAGCGGCTCCCAGCCCCGGTAGACCAGGCGATCAATTTTCTCGCCGATCTTGTCCGGCGGCGCGTTCAGCATCTCCGCAGTAAGCCGCGCCTGGTAGCCGTAGAAATCGTCACTGAAAGACGAGGGGGCTTTTTCCTGCTCGGCGCGTATGCGGTCCCTGGCCCTGCCGAAAGCGACGAGCAGGGGCCAGTGCCCCAGCAGGAACGGCAGGAGCCTGATGTTGAGCCGGTAATTGGGGTAGAGCGTCCCGTCCAGATCAAAGGCTACGGCATCGAGGTCTTGGCTCATGGGGATTTAGTTTACAGGGAAAATGGGGAATGGGGAATGGGGAGTGGGGAATGGGGAATGGGGAATGGGG
>JAISSG010000067.1 GCA_031273185.1 Treponema sp.
TGATTACAACGAACGGTACTACGCCGCGGGGAAGATCCCCGGCGGCTTTATCAAGCGGGAGAGCCGGCCCAAGGACAAGGAGATCCTGGTCAGCCGCCTTATCGACCGCCCCATGCGCCCCCTGTTCGAGAAAAACTTCGGCAGGGAGATACAGCTTATCCCCATGACGCTCTCCACCGATCAGGTGAACCCGCCGGATATGCTGTCGATTATTGCCGCCTCCGCCGCGGTGCATATTTCCGACATTCCCTTCAACGGCCCCATCGCCGGTGTACGGGTTTGCCAGGTGAACGGCGAGCTGGTGGTCAACCCGACCTACGAGCAGATCGAGAAATCCACTTTGGAGATCGTGGTCGCCGGAACCAGGGACGGTATAACTATGGTTGAGGGCGGGGCAAAAGAGGTCAGCGAGGATCTGCTGGTCGAGGCGCTGGAGAAGGCCCACGGCATGATCATAGAATTCTGCAATTTGCAGGACAAGCTCCGCGAGCTTGCTGGGAAACCCAAGCTCCCCCTGACTGTTCCCCCGTATTCTTTGGAAAACAAGGACGCGATCCGGGGCGCGGCGTACCCGAAGCTGGAAGCGGCCTGCTTCCTTGCGACCAAGCAGGAGCGGCACGACGGGATCAGGGCGGTGCAGGCGGAATTTGCCGCGCAGTACGCCGCCCAGCTTGAGGACGACAACCAGAAAAAACTTTTTAACGCCCTGTTCGAGGACATGCAGTACGAGATACTGCGTTCGTCGATTTTGAACAGCGGCCGCCGGGTTGACGGGCGCGGCACCGAGGACATCCGCAACATTACCTGCGAGGTGGGTATTTTGCAACGGACACACGGGTCAGCGCTGTTCACCCGTGGCGAGACACAGGCGTTAGTGGTAACGACCCTTGGCACGGTGTTTGACGAGCAGGTGTTCGACGACATCGAGGGCGACAAGCGCGAACACTTTATGCTCCACTACAACTTCCCCCCGTACTCGGTGGGCGAGACGGGCAGGATGGGAACGGGCCGCCGCGAGATAGGCCACGGCAATCTCGCCCGCCGCTCGCTGGAGGCGATGGTTCCGTCAAAAGAAGAATTCCCCTACACGGTGCGGGTGGTTTCCGAGATAATGGAATCAAACGGCTCGTCCTCGATGGCATCGGTCTGTGGCGGCACGCTTGCGATGCTTCACGCCGGGGTGCCGATGAAAAAACCCGTGGCGGGCATCGCGATGGGCCTCATCACCGAGGGCAAGGGCGGCCCCGGCGACCGTTACGCGGTGTTATCTGACATTCTCGGCGAGGAAGATCACCTCGGCGACATGGACTTTAAGGTTGCCGGAACCGGCGACGGTATTACCGGCTTCCAGATGGACATAAAAATCGCCGGGGTCAGCACCGAGATCATGCAGAAGGCGCTGGACCAGGCAAAACGGGGCAGGCTGCACATCCTTTCGGTGATGAACCAGACGATAAGCCGCCCGGTGGATCAGATCAGCGAGTACGCGCCCAAGATCGTGACGCTGCGGATCGACATCGACAAGATCGGGGCGCTCATCGGCCCCGGCGGGAAGAACATCAAGGCGCTGTGCGAACAGTACAGCGTCAAAATCAATACCGAGGACGACGGGACGGTTACGATTTTTGGCAAAAACACTAAGGATGCCGAGGAAGCAAAAATTGCCGTCATGGGCATTGCATCTGACCCGGAAATAGGGCGGGTGTATAACGGCACGGTCAAGCGGATTATGGACTTTGGCGCCTTTGTGGAGATTCTGCCGGGCAAGGAAGGGCTGGTGCATATCAGCAAACTTTCGCGCCAGCGCATTGCCCAAGTTACCGATGTATTAAAGGAAGGGCAGGAGATACCAGTCAAGCTCACCGAAATTGACAAGATGGGCAGGCTGAACCTTTCGTACATCGATGCCATCGACCCGGACGGCGCGGATACTTCCGGCTCGGACGGTGGCGGTCATGGAGACCGTGGCGGGTATGGCGACCGGGGCGGTCACGGGGATCGAGGTGGTTACGGAGATCGAGGCGGGCGCAGTTCCGGCGGCTATTCCGGGGGAAGAGGCGGTTCCGGCAGGGGAGGGCGGGACGACCGTCCCAGGGACCGCCCCCGGCACTAGCGGCAGAGAAGCAGGCGGCGGGAGAGTAAGGCGATGCTGAAAATAGCGAGAATCGATCCTTCTGTTCCGCTGCCTCAATACGAAACCAAAGGCGCCGCCGGCATGGACCTTCGGGCCTTTCTTGCGCAGGAAATTTCCATCCCGCCGCTGGGACGGGCGAAGATACCCACGGGCCTGCGGATCGAGATACCCGAAGGCTTTGAGGGCCAGGTGCGGCCCCGTTCCGGCCTGGCGATTAAATTTGGCGTGACGGTGCTTAACTCGCCCGGCACGATTGACAGCGACTACCGGGGCGATCTGGACATTATCCTGATCAACCTTGGCGCGGAGGCCTTCACCGTGAAAAACGGCGAACGCATCGCCCAACTGGTTATCGCCCCGGTGCATTGCGCCGCCATCGAGGAAACGCAAGCGCTTTCCCCGACGGAGCGGGGCGCGGGCGGTTTTGGTTCCACCGGCCTATGAAGCTCCCCGTGTTTTTGGCCAGCGCATTTGAGCGCCTTATGGTTGCGCGCCGCATGCTGGTGCGCCGGGAAGGGGAAAATCCCCTTGCCATGTCCGTTACCATTTACAAGTACATCCTCAGCGAGACATTTTTTTCTTTCTTAATATCGTTTCTCTTTTTCTTTTTTATCTTTTTCGTCAACCAGCTTCTCCTGATGGCCCAGGAGATTCTGACCAAGCATGTCCCTTTTTCCCAGGTGGCCCTGCTGGTGCTTTTTTCCCTGCCGTCGGTCATCGCCATGTCGGCCCCCTTTGCCTCGCTGGTGGGGACGCTGATGACTATCGGGCGGCTTTCCAGCGACAACGAGATACTGGTGCTGCTTTCGTCGGGGCTTTCCTATCGGAACGTGTTTCTCCCGGCTGCAACAGTTGGCATTGTTATTTCCGTTTTTTCGTTTATAGCCAACGATATACTGATGCCTGGCGGTTATGTGCAATTTGCCCGGCTGTACCGGCGCATACTTACGTCAACGCCGGCGCTGGAACTGGAAGCCAATTCGGTCAAGAAATTCAAGGACACGGTCATCGTTACCGGCAACGTTACCAGCAACGCCATCGACAATGTGCTGATTTTGGACAGGACCAGCGACGGCGAGCGCAGGGTTATCCTTGCCAACAACGCCGAGCTTAAGGACGCGGGCAGGAGGGGCCTGAGCCTTGACCTTGACAGGGCCTTTATCCATTCCTCAAAGGAAATCGCCAGGGAGGACTACGACTATGCCTCGGCGGGCTTTTTGCAATACTGGGTGCCGCAGGAGGACATGATCCAGGCGATGCCCACGATCAGCCCCCGCGAGATGAGTTCCCTCGACGTGTTCAGGGAGATACGCCAGAAAACCGCCGACCTGAATGCCCGCATAAACGAGCGGCAGAGCAGGGTGTCCGTGCTTGCCCTTATCCTTGAACAGACGCTGCGCGAAGGGCCCGGCTCGGAAAGCTGGAATCGGAGGAACAACCAGCTTGCCGCTTTCCAGAGGGAGGCGCAAATCCTCTCGTCCATGAAAGGGGATCGCACCCTTTCGCTGTACTGGCTTGAATTCTACAAAAAATTTTCCATTCCCTTTGGGGCGTTTTCGTTTATTTTCCTGGCCGTGTCGCTGGGGCTGATGGCAAAAAAAAGCGGGCAGACCGTCGGCTTTATTTTCGGGCTTATCATCGCGGTCATTTACTGGGCGCTGCTGCTGGGCGGGCAGACCATGGGGATACGGCTGAGCACGTCCCCGTTCTGGTCGATGTGGATGCCCAACATCCTGGCGCTGTCGGCGGGGCTTGTTCTGGCTGTCGTCAGGGTTTTGAAATGATTCTGGATCGATACCTCATCAAGCAGTTCCTGCCGATCTTTGCCGTTGCTACCGCCATGTTCATGCTCCTGTTGTCGCTTATCGATCTGTTTTCAAACCTGGTGCGCTACCTCAACTACGAGGCTCCCTTTTCCCAGATCATGGCGATAAGCATGTACTACCTGCCCAAGAGTTTTTCCTACGCCCTGCCCATTTCCCTCTTGTTCGCCTCGGCCTATACGTTAGGCGACCTGTACGCCCGCAACGAGCTTACCTCGATTTTTTCCTCGGGGATACCGTTCTGGCGCTTCAGCCTGCCTTTGGTGTTCATCGGGCTGTTTGCCTCGGTTTTTTCTTTTTTTTTCGACGACAACATTGTCATTCCCACGTTGCGAATAAAGAACGAGCTTTCCCGGCGATACCTGCGCCAGCAGGTTAGCGAAAGCAACTCCGACATTGTGATCAAGGCAAGAAACGGGCAGATTATCTACTCAATCGACTATTACGATACGGCGGCCCTGGCCCTTAACGGGATAAGCATCGTGGAGATGGATTCGCGGGGGGACTTTGTCTCGCTGATCCGGGCGCACCGGGCGACCTGGACCGGCGAATACTGGAATTTTGTCAATCCCATTATATATTCATGGGAAGGGGGAATGCTCCGCTCAAAGCCCATGCCCCCCACCGATGCCTACCGCGAGCAGCCCGACCAGTTCAGGCGCAGCGCGGTCAAGCCCGAGGAGCTGAAGGCGTGGGAGGAACGGCTCCTGGTGGATGACCTCCGCGCCGCCGGACTTCCCTTTATCGAAGCGCTGTCGGACTTTTACCATCGCTTTTCCTTTGCGACCGTCTCGCTCATCGTGATGATCCTTTCGATATCGATGGGCGGCAGGTTCAGAAAAAACATTCTGCTGATGAGCCTGCTGGCAAGCCTTTCCGCCGCCGTTGTTTTTTACGTTATCGAAATGATAAC
>JAISSG010000088.1 GCA_031273185.1 Treponema sp.
AGCATTTTCGTTCAAAATTTGCGAAAACACCGCCGGAAATGCGGTTTTACACAGGCTCAACTGGCTGAAAAGGTCAATGTGTCCACCCATCATATAGGCATGATAGAACTTTCCCGCAATAATCCCACATTAGAGCTTGTAGAACGCATTGCCGATGCCTTGAACATCAAAACGTACGAACTGTTTATAGACCCTCTTTCTCCCAATGTGGAACTTGAGCGGCTTCGTCAGGAGATTAAAGACGATATGAGGCAGTTGCTCAACGAAGCTCTGGAAAAAGCTCTTTCCGGTAAATGTAACAAATAAGGTTTTCTCTTAATGTAAACATAACCTGAAAAGCAACAGGTTTTGGCAAGTGGATTTCAGGTAGTAAGGCACTTAAATATCCGGCCATTTTTTAGATAAGATATAGCAACAATGGCCTCTGACCACCATGAATCGACCAGCCAAAACGCCCAAAAGTCCCTTGCTCTCGCTTCGGCATTGTTCCCATGGGAAGATATGGATACCTACAGAAACCAATATTTGGGTAGCCAAAAGCCGCCTTGCACAAGAAAGAAAAGAACCCCAAAAATGGGAAAAGGAGATGTCCCAGGTTCGGATTTTAACCGGCAGGGGGAGAGCGGTTCAAGGATGCCAATCCCCCCTAATTACGTCGCTGTACCCAGCTCCTCGACCTTTTTCGAACCCATTTCCCGTAGCAGGTACTTTTGAATCTTTCCCGACGATGTTAGCGGGTAGCTGTCAATAAAAAACACGTAGCGGGGGATTTTGAAGCGGCTGATTTGTCCACGGCAGTAGTCGCGGACATCTTCCTCGCTGAGGGCGGCGTCGGGGTGCGGGATGATGAACGCCCCAACCTCCTCGCCGTATTTCTTGCTGGCAATGCCTACTACCTGCACGTCTTTGACGCCGGGCATGGTGTACAAAAAGTCTTCTATTTCCTTGGGGTACACGTTCTCGCCGCCACGTATGATCATGTCCTTGATCCGGCCGGTGACCCGGAAAAAGCCCCGCTCGTCCTTTACCCCCAGGTCGCCGGAGTGCAGCCAGCCGTTCTGGTCGATGCACTTGGCGGTGGCTTCGGGCATCTTGTAGTAGCCCTTCATGCTGTTGTAGCCACGGCAGCAGAACTCGCCGTGGGTGCCGTCGGGGCACTCCTCGCCGGTTTCCGGGTCACGGATCGTTACCTCGATGCCGGGCAGGGCGCGGCCAACGGTCTCGACCTTTGCCTCAAGGTCGTCGTCATAGCGGGTCTGGGTCATCACCGGGGACGATTCGGTCAGGCCGTAGCAGATGGTAACGTCCTTCATGTGCATCAAATCGATTACCCGGCGCATTGCCTCGATGGGGCAGGGCGATCCCGCCATAATGCCGGTGCGGAGGCTGGAAAGGTCGAACATGTTAAACATGGGGTGGTTCAGTTCGGCGATGAACATGGTCGGCACACCGTACACGGCAGTGCATTTTTCCTTTTGAATCGTCGCCAACACCATTAGCGGGTCGAACCACTCGACGATGGCCGCCGTGGAGCCGTGGGTCAGCACTGCCATCATCCCCAGCACGAGCCCGAAGCAGTGGAACAGCGGCACGGGCAGGCACACGATGTCCTTTTCCGTCAGCCGCTGGTTGTCGCCGATGCCCAGCCCGTTGTTGAGGATGTTCCGGTGGGTCAGCATGACCCCCTTGGGAAAGCCGGTGGTCCCGCTGGTGTACTGCATATTTACCACGTCGTTGCGGTCAAGCGAGGCTTCGATTTTCCGCAGTTCAGCATCATCGCCGTGCTGCCCCAACAGCAGTACCTCGTTAAAGCTGTACATCCCCCGATGCTTCTGCTGTCCGACATAGACAACGTGTTTCAGGAAGGGGAATTTTTCCGATTTCAGGTAGCCCCGCTGCGAGGTCTTCAGTTCGGGGACGAGTTCGTTCACCATCGAAACGTAATCCGAATCCCGCCACCCGTCGATGACGCACAGGCAGACCATGTCCGACTGCTGGAGGACGTATTCAAGCTCGTGGAGCTTGTAGCCCGTGTTCACCGTGACCAGCACCAGCCCCATCCGGGCGCAGGCGAACAGCACGGTATTCCAGTCCGGCACGTTGGTCGCCCAAATCCCCACATGGTCGCCTTTTTTCAGCCCCATCGCCAAAAAGCCCTTCGCCAGTTCATCAACCCGCTTGTCGAATTCAGCGTAGGTAAAGCGGAGGTTCCGGTCTGCATACACGAGAAAGTCGTGGTCGGGGTGGTTTTGGGTTTTTTCCCGCAACACTGCGGAGAGCGTCTTCTCAATAAAAATCTGTTCCATATTTGTTATGGGGACTAGGGAATAGGGACTAGGGAATAGGGGTTAGGGAATAGGGACTAGGGACTAGGGGAGTACAAACAGCAACCCCGGTCCCCGTTCCCTAATCCCCGTTTCCCATTCCCCGATCCCCAGTCCCCAGTCCCCAGTCCCCCTTTTAAACTGGTGTGTAAATGACGGCGAGAATTTTCACCGGCTTGTTGTCAGCGGAGATTACCCGGTGCGGTACGATGGAATCGTAGTACACCGAGTCCCCGGCCTTGAGCGTCTCGGAAGTGGTGCCGTATTCCAGGGCAAGGTTGCCCGTCAGGACGTGGATGAATTCCTCGCCCTCGTGGGTGCTTTTTTCCTGCACCGCGTCCGGCTCTATGTCAACGATGAACGGCTCCATGTGGCGGCCATTTTTGTCCGCCGCCAGCGCCTTGAAACTCAGTCCCTGATGCCCCTGCGCCGTGCCGCCGTCCGGCAACCCGGTCTTGAAACGCTCCGACTCGGCGGTTTGCCCGGCGCGGGTAATAACCGGCCCAAGCTGCTCGTGATCGTCCAGCAGGGTGCCAAGGCGGACTCCCAGCGCCCGCGCTACCTTAATCAGCGGGGCAAGATCGGGGATGTGCCCCTCGTTCTCGATTTTAGCGATCAGCTCGACAGAGATGCCGCTCCGTTCGGCCAGCGTGTCCTGGCTGATGGAATAGGTGTTGCGCAACTCGGTGATTCGTTGCCCAAGTGAATATGTTCCCATAATGCGAACAGTATACAAAATCGGGCAGTGAATGGGAACTGGCAACCGGCTACTTGAATTGCCAGCATTTCGGGGTTATGCTTGAACAATGAGCACTACGCGCCTCTTGGCCCTTGATCTGGACGATACCCTGCTTCGGCCTGACTTGACCATTTCCCATCGTACCAGAAACGCCATCAGGAAGGCGGAAGCTGCGGGGATTACGGTGGTGCTGGCATCGGGGAGGGTTCCCTCCGTGATAAGGCATTTTGCAGGTATCCTGGGGATGAACCGGCGGAAAGACTATGTTATCTGCAACAACGGCACGATCATCCAGGAAAGCGACACCGGCAACATTGTCAGCGAGGTGAGGATCGAGCCAAAGACGGCGCTTGCCGCTTTCGACCTGGCCGAAGCCGAGGATTTTCTGGTGCAAATCTACGAAGACGATGTGATGTACGTGTCGCGCCACAACGAGTTTACCGGCTACGATCAAAAGCTGACCGGCCTGCGCCAGGTGGTGGTGGAGAATTTTCGCGCCATGGTGGGCGGCGGCGTCCACAACCTGCTGTTTCCCGGGGACCCCGTGCTGCTTGCCCCGCTGGAAAGCCTGTTTCGCACCTACCTGGGCGGCGATATTACCTTGTTCACCAGCAAGCCCTACTTTCTCGAATTGCTGCCCGCCAATACCGACAAGGGGACCGCGCTGGCAAAGGTCGCGTCCCTTTTGGGGATTGAGCGGGAAGAGGTGGTTGCCATTGGCGACTCGATGAACGACGAGGCGATGATCCGCTGGGCGGGCACGGGCATAGCGATGGCCAACGCCGACGAGCGGATCAAGAACATCGCCAACCTGGTTACGGAAAGAACCAATGACGATGACGGCGTTGCCGAGGTTATCGAAAAATATGTATTGGCAAAAACAGGTATCGTATGAGTGACGACAATGTCCAGCAGAAGGAAGTCCCCATCAGCACGGTTGATTCGCCGTCGGTGGTTTTGGAGCTTATCTATCAGCTTAAAATAAAAGACGTGATGACATCTTCGGTTATTACCGCCAAGCCGAGCCAGAGCCTGCGGCATGTCCAGGCGCTGATGCGGGAAAACCGGATCACCGGCGTTCCCATCGCGGAAGAATTAAAGCTCGTCGGCATGATTTCCATTGACGACATTGTCATCGCGCTGGACAAGGGCCTGATCGACTGCCCGATTGAGGAGCGCATGACCCGGGATGTCATCGTGCTGCAGGACGACATGCCCCTGTCCTTTGCCATTTCCTACCTCAACAAGTACAATTACGGCCGTTTTCCCGTGCTGAACAAGAACCATGAACTTGTGGGGGTGTTGAGCCCAACAGACGTTATCAAGTCGCTGCTGGTTGAGATGAACCGGGAAGTGCTAAGGCTTGAGAAAATGCAAAAGGAATCCTCGAGCATCTCGTCGCCGCATTCGGAAATGGAGTACAACGTTCCCCGCTACGATTTCGAGCTGGCCGGCAGGGCTTCCACGGAGATCAAGAAGGCCCTCAAGCAGCGGAACATCGATCCCAAGATAATCAGGCGTATTGCCATTGCCAGCTACGAGCTGGAAATTAACCTGGTGGTTCACTCGCAGGGCGGCACAATCCACTGCCGCATACAGCCCGACAAGATAATGATCACCGCCACCGATGTCGGCCCCGGCATTGCCGACGTGAACCAGGCTTTGCAGGAGGGCTGGTCAACGGCCAACGAGTACGTCCGGTCGCTGGGCTTTGGCGCGGGCATGGGCCTTGCCAACACCAAGCGGGTGTCCGACGAGTTTTCGATCAATTCCGCTCTGGGAGTCGGTACCACGGTGCGGTCGGTGGTGTACGTCAATTCCTCAAAGGACGAGACATAGGAGCAAAGCATGACGATTAGGGAAGTTGCCGCCGCGCTGGGCGCGGAAATCTGCCAGGATGAATTTGAGGACGTGGCCGTCGCCGGGGCGTATACCTCCGACCTGCTTTCCGATGTCATGGCAAACGCAAAGGACGGCGGGGCGCTTGTCACGATTCAGGCGCACAAGAACACCGTGGCGGTGGCGACCCTGGTTAACATATCGGTGATCGTTATCTGCAACTCGCGCCCCCTGCCGGACGACATGCTGGAAGCGGCAAAAGACGAAGGCGTGGCGGTCATCCGCACCAGGGAAAACCAGTTCACCGTTTCGGGGAAATTGTGGGAAATGCTAAAAACACCCCGTTAAGGGGTGCCATATATTAAAATGCGTACCCTGCGGTAACGGCCAGCCCCATTTTCATCGGGTTTCCATACTTTTGCGAACCCGAGTCAAAAAGGCTATGAAAATTTAACAGGTTGTATTGAAAAGCCAGTCCTAAAAAGAGGCCGGGGACAAAACTGCTGGTTACTTTCAGCCCGGCCTGCCCTGCCAGGGAGACAGCCAGAGGGGAAACGCCCCAGTGCGTTTCCTTAAAGTCCTCGTATTCCTGGTCGTACTGGAATTCAAGGCCCGCTCTTATGTAAGGCATAAAGCCAAATTTTCCCGCGGGGATGTCCCAGCGGTAGCCGCCGAACGCCCCAATGCTCCAGAAGCCGGGCCCCGCAACGTATGCCTTGGCGCCGAAAAAACGAAGAAATTCCGCCGACGCGTAAAATGCCGCAGGCGCCTTGCCAAAGAGCGTCGCGTACCCCGCTTCAAGGTGGATATTGCTGTTGAGCCTCAGCTTGCTCGGCTCTTTCTTTTGGGCCTCCCTCTTTTCAACCAGGGACTTGTCCCCTGCGGCTACCGTGCCGAAGCTCCTGATCCGCCAGTTGCCGTACTCGCGCACCCATTTGGAGCTGACGTCCTTGTCGTTTATGGCAAAGACGACCGTGTATTCCTCGCCTTCGCCGGTTGTTTCCTTTACTGCCGCCCGGATTACCCCGCCGCCGCGGATGCTGTTCTCGATAGTCCAGGCCACGGCATACCCCATCGCGCCCACCACGCTGTCCTCGCACTTGTCGATAAAGGCGCGCCTGACCGTCCTGCTGCCTTTCTCGAACATCTCCATCATGGCGTATTCGGCGTTCTCGCCTATGCAGTCGGAGGAAAGGTATTCGGCAATATGCGGGTACACCGCCCGGTTGGCGCCCAGGCCCTCGGTGAATTTCGCAAGCCGCTGGTCCAGGGCCGCCCGGTACGTTTCAGGCTTCTGGTTCAGGGCATTGTCGATAAAGGCACGGGCGGTAGCTACCGGGATGGCGTAATTCGCCGCCTGCCTGCGCAGCGCGCTCAAGGTGTTGATCCCCGCCACCGCGTACCCGGTCGGGACGTTCCGCTGGGCCGCCAGCAGGGGGCCGCCGGAATTGCCCGGATCGACCTGGGCGGTGTGCTGGATATACGGCCCCATCATGGTGCTGTCGTCAAGGCTTTTGGGAAACCGCACGGCGGCGTTGGACACCGTGCCCCGCCCGAACTGCCAGATGGGCGTTATCCCCAGCCCGGGAAACCCGGCGGAATAGATGTCTTCCCCTTCTTCAATGGCGCGGGCAAGAAAACTCAAGCCCTGGGCCACCGGCTTTTCCCCGGCGGGGAAGGCCAGGATAGCCAAATCCGTTTCCTCGTCCGCGGCAATGATCCTGAGGTTTTCGATTTTCTTTTTGAAACCGTCCTGGCGCTCGAAAGTGATCGAGAGGGTATGCGCCTGGGCGACAACGTGGTTATTGGTGATAACATAGAGGTTCCCGCCCGAGTCGCTGTAAATAAAGCCGGAGCCGAAGGAGCCGCCCAGGAAGATGTCAATTGCCTTGACCGCGCTGCTTTCCCCCTGTTTTTCAAGATCGGCCTTTACTTTTTCAAAATAGGCCACGATGCCCGGATGGTAGCTTTGGTTCAGCACGCCCACATAATCCCGCAGCGCCGCGGCGGACGCGTTTTGCTGCTGGGAAAAAACGCAAACCGGAACAACAAAAATCAAAGCAAGAAAAATAAAAAAACGCCGTGTCATAAAGTCTCCTCCATAAAATTACCAGTTAAAATTCACCAAGTTCCCAGGATTTTATAATATGGTCTCCCTCTGTGTTTCCGGGATTAGCGTCAGAATAAATACGGTCCCAAATTGCCAAAACTACCTTTTGTTTTGGAAATAAAAAATTCCCCTCGTTTTTTGAAGCGTACAGGCTGACCGTATATTCCTTTCCGGCTTCAAAGTTGAATTTGAGTTCCAAATCTTTCGGCCTGAAAGTATAGGTGGTGTTTCCCCGTTCAAAACTTGCGTATATGTCAAAAAGCAAGTGCGTCTCACCGGCAGGTATGGTTGCGATGACTCTCCTTAAGCCGTCTTTCAGATACCATTCGCTTTCAACATCTATGCCGTTGTATTCCTTTACATATATTGTGTCATGGAATATTACAACAGCGGCTTCTTCTTTTGGAAGATTCGGATCAATCGTTATATTACCCGGCGGTGTTGAAAAACAACCGATTAATGATACCGCCGATATGACGATAAAGGCAAAGGCAAAACCAAAAATAAATTTTCCTGTCTTCATATATCACTCCTATTGTAAAATCATTCCTCTTCCTTCAGGATCGGAAACAGGTATCCCATCATAGTCTTCACCATGATATACTTGAAATCCCCATCTAGTCTCATCGGTAATAAGACCATCCTCAATAGTCCCAAATTTAATAGAATAATGTTCTCCAGGTTCAAATGTATACGTGAGCGTTGTATTTCTGGAAATAACTTTTGTATAAACGCCGACCCATGCTGCATCTATCACAAATTCCATTTTACCTGCCGGAAGTCTTACATAGCGCCATTCTGATTTCATACCAAGAGTCATTAAAGGATCTTTTTTTGTCGGTACGGGGATGCCGTTGTATGAAGTTACCTCAACCCCGGGCCAAAATAAAATGGTGGCTGATTCCTCCTCCGGCACGCTCTCGTCAAAAACCAGGGGTGTTTTAGGTTGAGTCGCGCTGCCGATTGCCAGAAAAGCGAAAAGTGTAACTGCCAAAATTGTTACCCAATGTAACGCTAACCGTTTTTTACCCATTTTAGACCCCTTCGTTTGGTATAAAAATATAGACATCGCTCTGACAGAGCAAAAATTGCCATGGTAAATATATCCAATATATCGAAAGTGCCGGGGAAATATTTCATTATTTGCAGCAGCTCCAGCAACAACGCTACGCACATGAAAATAGTTATATAATAATTACCTATGCGAGAATTACCAAACCATATAAGCCGTAATAATAAAACGCCGGAAAACAGCCATAAACCATCGCAAAGATTGTATTTTAGAAAGTCTGAAAATAAGCTATGCGAAAGATACAGGTTGTTATGTGTAATATCTATGTTAAATATATTATAAAATAGCAGATTAGAATCCCTGAAAAAATAATAGCACAAGAATCCTGTGGATAGAGCGATGAGGGAAGATATGCCGTAAACTGCTTTTATATCACGCATGATATAACCGCCTTTTATCCGAGGCTTTCAAATGAAACTGCCAGTTGGGAAAAATGATATTATGAGATAGTTGACATGTTTTTGACGGGAGTGTGTATAATTGCCTGTTGCCTGTTGCCTGTTGCCTGTTGCCTGTTGCCTGTTGCCTGTTGCCTGTTGCCTGTTGCCTGTTGCCTGTTGCCTGTTGCCCA
>JAISSG010000144.1 GCA_031273185.1 Treponema sp.
TCCATCGCCTCGCTCATGCGGTCGGCGTACATGATCACCTTGCCCGCAGCGTTCCTCGCCGCCCGCCCGATGATCTGCACCAGGCTTGTCAGCGATCGCAAAAACCCGATCTTGTCCGCATCGAGGATGGCGATGAACGAAACCTCCGGCAGGTCGATACCCTCGCGCAAGAGGTTAATTCCGACCAGTATGTCAAAATCCCCCTGCCGCAGTTGGGTAAGTATCTCCACCCGCTCAATGGTCTCGACCTCGCTGTGGATGTAGCGGACTTTTAGCCCCAGGCCGGACAGGTAGTCGGTTAAGTCCTCTGCCATTTTTTTGGTGAGGGTAAGGCTCAGCGAGCGCTCGCCGGCCTTGATCCGCCCCCGTACCTCGCCGTAGATGTCCTCCATCTGGCCTTCGCTGGGGCGCACTTCGATCTGTGGGTCCAACAATCCGGTGGGGCGGATAAGCTGCTGCACCACCCGCGCCGACTGGTCAAGTTCGGTTTTGCCGGGGGTGGCAGACACAAAAACCGTCTTGTCCAGCCGCTCGACAAATTCATCGTAGCGCAGGGGGCGGTTGTCCAGAGCACAGGGCAGGCGGAAGCCGTAGTCCACAAGGCTTTGCTTGCGGCTGCGGTCCCCGGCGTACATTGCCCCAATCTGGGGAAGGGTAACGTGGCTTTCGTCGATAAAGGTCAAGTGGCGCTGGGGAAGGTAATCGACCAGCGTGTCCGGCGATTCGCCCGGCTTTCGTCCCGCCAGCAGCGCCGAATAATTTTCAATACCGGAGCAGTAGCCCATTTCAGTTAACATTTCGATGTCGTACTCGACACGGGTCTTGAGCCGCTCCGCCTCCATTATCTTGCCCGCGTTTTGAAAAAACTCCAGCCTCGAAGCAAGCTCCGCTTTGATCGCCCCCATCGCATTGTGCACCATGTCGGCGGGCATAACGAACTGCTTGGCGGGGTAGATCAGCGCCCGATCAAGCTCCTCCAGCACTTCCCCCGACACGGGGTTGAAGCGCCGAATACGCTCGACCTTATCCCAGTCCAGATCGACGCGGTAGGCTTCTTCCATGTATGCGGGAAAAATCTCCAGCGTGTCGCCACGGCGACGAAAGCGCCCACGCTCCAGCACCGCGTCGTTGCGCTCGTACTGGAGTTCCACAAAGCGGCGGATCAGGGCATCGACATCGACAATCTCGCCTTTGGAAAAGGTGGAAGTCATTTTTTTATACACATCCGGCGTTACCATGCCGTAGATGCAGGACACGGTGGCGACGATGATCACGTCCTCCCGTTCCATCATGCTGCGCGCTGCCGAAAGCCGCATCCGTTCGATCTCGTCGTTTATCGAAGCGTCTTTTTCGATATATAGGTCGCGGCTGGCGACATACGCCTCCGGCTGGTAGTAGTCGTAGTAGGAGACAAAGTACTCCACGGCGTTGTCGGGGAAAAAGCCTTTAAACTCGCGGTAGAGCTGCGCCGCCAGGGTTTTGTTGTGGCTGACGACCAAGGTGGGCATCTGCACCGCCTCGATGATCTTCGCCATGGTAAAGGTTTTTCCCGAACCGGTAACGCCCTGCAGGGTCTGGTACTTGTCGCCGGCCTTGATTCCGGCGGCCAGCGCGGCGATGGCCTCGCCCTGATCCCCTGCCGGCTTGTACGGAGACACTACTTTAAACGGGCGCATTGAGCCTCCTTAAATCTCCCACACGGGAATTGAAACCACTTCCCGGTTAATGGGAAAACGGCTGTGCCCCAGGCACAGAACCGCCCCCGTGCCGATTTTCTTGCCCAGCTTTTTGAGCGCAC
This sequence comes from Treponema sp., assembly GCA_031273185.1. The sequence continues at coordinate 1,799 of JAISSG010000144.1, forward strand.
CGAAATGTTTTATATCGACCTCGCCGGGCATGGCGGTTTTTTTTACCTCCACCGGATACAGGGTCATGTTTTTTTCAATCACAAAATCAATTTCCTTTTGATCCGTGTCCCGGTAAAAATAGATTAAGGGGCTAATGCCCTTGTGCAGATAACTTTTCAGTATCTCGCCAAGGCACCATGTTTCCAGTATCGCGCCGTCCATTGCCCCTGCATAGAGGGTTTCCGGCGTTTCCCAGCGGCACAGGTAGGCGCACAGGCCAGTGTCCAAAAAATACACCTTGGGCGTTTTGACGATCCGCTTGGTGATGTTTGGGGAGTAGGGCTTCAACAGGTAGACAATGCCCGAACGCTCCAGCACGCCCATCCAGGCTTGAGCGGTTTTTACGTCAATACCGGTGTCCCTGGCAAGGTCGCTGTAATTAACCAGCCTGGCGGTTCTTGCTGCAACCGCCGACAAGAAATTGTAAAATTGCAACGGTTTTTCAACATTGTAAAAATCCCTGACATCCCGCTCTATATACGACTGAATGTATGAAGCGTAAAAGGCTTCTCGGTTTAATTTTTTATCAACAATCAATTCCGGCAACGAGCCTTCCCATATACGTTTATATACCTCTTTTGGCGTAAGGGGCTTTATTTTTGGCGGGACTGTTTTACCGCGTGAATTGGCCCCGACCGGCTGCGGAGGGGAAAGTTCCGGCAGGAAGGGTTTGCCGCTACGGGGAATTTTCATTTTTTCGCGCTGGGAAAGACCAAAAAGATCGAGGATAACTATACGCCCGGCCAAAGATTCCTGTATGCCCTGCATTAAACTGTATTTTTGCGAGCCGGTAAGCCAAAAGGCCCCCTTGTGTTTTTTATGGGTGTCAACGTATATTTTGATATACGGAAAAAGCTCCGGGGCGTATTGTATCTCGTCAATAAGGATCGGAGGAGGATGTTCTGCCAGAAAAAGCTCGGGGTCATTTCGGGCCATTGCGCGGAATTTGGCATCGTCCAGGGTGATATACTCCCGTTTTCCTCTTGCCAGTTCTTCAAGCAGGGTGGTCTTACCCACCTGCCGTTGGCCTGTCAGCAAGAGAACCCTGAAACTTCGGGAAAATTCTTCGATAACCCCGGCCATTGTGCGCTCAAGCATAATCCCATACTCCGTTCAATTTGGAATCTGATTCCAGATTAAACGGAAAGGGAGATATTGTCAAGTACCCTGTACCAGATGGCTAGGCGACACCGAAAACAAGAGAGTGTACATCCATCCACCTATTCCCCCCTCCGTGCCTCCTTTTTTGACTCTTCAGGAGGCTTGTACGGCGACACTACTTCAAACGGGCGCATAGCTGGGTACGTTATTTAACATTTTCCTGTATGGAATTATTTCCTTAAATAAGGCTTTCATTCTTTTCTTTCTCCAGCTCAAGGTCGTAATAATTTTGAAGGTTAAGCCAGAATTGCGCTGAATTGCCAAAAAACTTTGAAAGCCTCAGAGCCATGTCTGCCGTTATTCTGCGGTTGCCCTTGATTATCTGGCCGATAGCGGTTTGCTGCACCTTTATTCGTGGCGAGGGTTTAATACCCCGCCCCTCTGGGCTAAACTTGACCCACAGAATCATATCACGATGCAATAGTATTGTCACGGCAATTGTACTTTTGCAAACCCGCTTTTGCATAGGTTCCTTAAATCTCCCAGGCGAAAGCGGCTTGGGCCTCTGTTTTGCCAGGTCGGTCGCTATGCCCGTTCCCTCGCTATAGGCGTGAATTCTGCCCTTTTCTCTTTTCCTTTTTCTCTTTACTCTTGAATTGATGAAGCGTAAGAGGTTTTTTGCGGTTTTGGCGATTGTCTTTGCGGTGCTGGCCATGCCGCCACTGGTCTTTTTCGCCCGCGCCCCGGTGCTTGTCGTCACCGATGCGCCGTTTGCCGCCCTGTACGGGCCGTCCCGCATGAAGCGGGAGCAGGCTGCCTCCTCGCTTGCCCTGTTCCGCCGGGTAAAGCCGGTGCTGGCCGCCGACGGGGCAGGCCCCGACATCCTTGTCGTTGCCATTTCGAGCGCCGCGTCGCGGCCTTTTTGCGTGCTGTTCCCCCGCCATCTGGCATCGGCTGCGGAGCGCTACCACGAGCAGTTCCCTGAAATTCCCGCCGTCCTGCTCGGCGGGTTTGCCCCCGCCCCAAACCTGCCGGTACCAGACGGCTTTTTGTGCGTGTACGAGACCGACCGTGACGCCGACCTGTACCGGGCGGGGCTTTTTGCGGGGCTGCTTGGCGATCCAAGGCATGGGCAGGCGCCGGCAGCCCGGCGAACTTTTGCCCTGTGGCAGGACATTGCCGTAACCGCCGCCCAGCGTGACCTTTTTATCATAGGGGCGAGGGAGCGGCACCCGGAATCGGGGGTTATTTTTGCCAATAGCGCCGCCGAGATGCCGGATGAGGGGAGCCTGTCCTGCGCGGTGCTTACCGGGGCCGGGGCGGAGTATCTTGAGAGGCGCCCCCGAATTCCCGTTGTCCTGTTCAGTTGGCTGGATCCGGCTATAACTTCAAGGGAAGTCGCCGTATTGTTTGACGATTCTCCCTGGGGTCTTGCCGTTCCCGCGGCGCGGATGGCGGCAAACCGGCAGGCAGAAGGGAAAATTCCGTCAAAACCACTGATTCTTTCGGCAAATCTTGCCGATAGTAGTATATTCCGGGCGCTCAGGCGGGCGGCAAGGAGAATGCCATGAAATGCAGAATTTCCTGGAATCGTTGACAAAGGATTGGCAAAACAATATAATTTGAGATGTAGAATGATTTTGAGCAAAGGAGAATAGGGATGAAATACGGCAGTATAAAAGCTGTTTGCCTTGTAGTATTGGCATGCATAGCGGTTCTGTCAGCCTCCGCCGACGAAGTAACCGTAGATTTGACCTCTATAGTGCTGGAGAGCTTCAACGGTGAAACAACCCATGAGTGGCATGACGGAAGGCACCCCAGGAGCTTTGAATATTCCTGGGAACTGAGGGCCAGCAAATTTACTACAACGACCAAGGATGAGGATGGAAATGAGGTTACTTACCCGGTTTCGACCTATGTCGAAGCATGGCCGATTGCCCTTTACGGCTACAACCGCGATGGCGTGGATATCAAGAGCTTTGGTATCAACGGCCGGTTTGATCGCCAGGGCTATAACTGGATAGACGTGGTTCCGGTTAACTCCGACGGCGAGGCGTTTGAGATACCGATGCCCGGGCGGGTTCGGTACATGGACCTGTGGGTGTGGGGCGCGAACCTGGACTACTACATTGAGGTATACGTGCGGGACTACCAGGGGATTGTCCATATGGTCCGGCTTGGCAGCATCGCCTATCCGGGCTGGAGAAACCTCAGGGCACACATCCCCGGTACTGTTCGCCAGGCAAAACGGATACTGCCGTCCCATGCCCAGCTCCATTTTGTGAAATTCCGCATCTGGACCCAGCCTATGGAGAGGGTCAACAATTTCTACGTCTATTTCAAGCAGTTCAAGATCCTTACGGATACTTTTGAAACCCTCTTTGACGGCGATGAGTTGGCCGATCCGGATCTCATTCCGCAGTTCTGGGCTAGCAACGGCGATACCAATTAAGGAGAGTCAAATGAAACGGATAATACTTACTGCGTTGTTTATTGCGCTTGCTGCCGGCATGGTTTTTGCCCAGGAAGATGCCGGTGACCCGGATCCCATGTATATGGGAATCGAGTCTGCCCAACAGATGCTCAAGGAAGTGTCGGTTGACAAGTTCGAGTTTGACGGCTTTTGGCGTTCTTATATGTCATCCGACGAAGGCTATACCGCCACGAGGCTGTTTTTTGGCGGCCCCGGTTCCAAGGAGCCAATCCCCGACGAAGAGGGCCTGGACATCCCCGATGACTACGTTCTCGGTACGCGGGTGGATTTCCTCAGGCGGGGTTACAACAGCTTTACCCTCCGCCCCATCCGCCCCCTCCCCATTGAGGGTGTGACCAAAACCGTCTCGGTATGGGTAATCGGGAGGAATTTCAACCACGAGCTTAAGCTGCTCATCCAGGATTTTTTCGGCAGGAACTACGAAATTTACATGGGGAAATTAAATTTCCAGGGCTGGAAAAAATTGACCGTTGCCATCCCCCCGCAGTCGGCTGACGGGGTAAACGGCGTTACCCAGCGGAGCTACCATTACAACAACCAGATGGGGCTGAGGATCACGGGTTTCCGCATCGACTGTGACCCGATGGAAGCCTACGGCACCTACTACATCTACTTTGACGACCTGCGGGCGGTAACCGACCTCTTTGCCGAGAATAACCGCGACCCGGACGACATGGCGGACGGCTGGTAAAAGCAATTAGCAATTAACAGGTAACAATGAGCAGTTGGCAGTAATGCTGATTGCTCATTTTTTTTGGGAGGACAGCACCTGCGATGGCTCGTACAATCGGAACATGGAGCGAGTCAAGCCTTCACCGCGAGCTGAAATTCTGCTACACGGGGCAGGGCGGGCAGACCGAGGCGGAGGTAGCCGGTTTTGTCGCCGATGGGAGAAACGCCGATGGCGAGTATATCGAGGTTCAGACCGGCAGCTTTGGCCCGCTGAAGCAGAAGGCGCGGGAAATTGCCGCGCAGGGCAGGCTGCGGATCGTTTACCCGGTGATCCTCACCAAGCACATAGAGGTTTTTACCGCCAGGGGCAAGCGCCTGTACCGGCGCATGAGCGGCAAGCACGGAAACCCCTGGAGCCTCTTTGACGCCCTGGTGTATGCGCCGGATCTGCCCCTTGTCCGCCGCCTTGCCATAGAGCTTGCCCTGGTTGACGTGACGGAACGGCGCGTCCGGGACGGCAAGGGTTCGTGGCGGCGGAAAGGCGTAAGCATCCGTGACCGCGAGATGACGGCGCTGCATGGGCGCGTCTGCCTCAAAAGGCCCGCCGATTATTTCTGTTTCCTTCCCTTTGAACAGGACGAGCAATTTACGACCGCGCTGCTCGGCGAAAAGGCGGGGATTCGCGTAGATCTGGCCAGAAAAACGCTGTACGTGCTGCACCGGCTCGGCCTGGTGGAGAAAACAGGGAAGCAGGGAAACTCGCTGGTGTACCAGATTGCCCCTGGCAAAAGGAAGCGGCGCAACCAGCCGAAATTACCAAAAATACCCTCAAAAAAGGCAAAACGTAAAACAACTACA
>JAISSG010000080.1 GCA_031273185.1 Treponema sp.
TTTTAAATCTCCTCTGCCTATTTTTCAGGTTTTTCTTACGGCATAGCCATCAGTACATGACCACCGCCAAAGGCGGTGGATTTCTAATTTTCAATAAAAAATCCCCGCCGCAGAGCGGCTGGATATTGAAGATTTCTCCTTGAAAGCTTTACGTATGCGGGGGAACAAATCCCCCGCACCCCCAGTATTAACCGCCCCAAGGGGCGGGGAATTAAACCCCAAGGGATTAAAAGAGGAAAAAAAATTTGGGCGTGCAAATATCATCGGTGCCCGGTGCAAGGGAGAGCACTTTGCCGTTGAATGTTACAAGCACACAACCGACAGCGGGTTTTTTGAACGATGGTTAGCGGACTGCCTACTTGCGGAAACACCCAAGGGTCATACGGTAATCATGGGCAACGCAAGATTCCACCGAAAATTCGAACTGCGCAAAGCTGCCAGGGGGAAGGTGCGGCTGATATTTTTGCCGCCGTATTCATCGGACTATAACCCGATAGAGAAAACATGGGCAAACATGAAATGCTATCTTCGTGACAACGTGCAAGATTTTTCATCTGTCGATTCTGCGATTTATAACTATAATTCTGATTTTCAGTTAATTAAATTAAATAACTATACGTCTGCCGATCGTAGCGAAATGGTTTTTTGCTAAACACACCTGTAACAGGTAATACCACTGTATATGCACAATGGGAACAAATTTCTACATTTACGTTAACTGTCAAGGCAAATCCAAGTGATGGCGGCATAGTTAACCCAACATAATCGGTGAATATGCCGCAAGGAACGACAATACCCATAAATGCTACCTCGGCATCTCCACACTTTATGTTTATTGACTGGACTAAAGAGATTGGCGGAACAGTGGAATTCGGTAATAAAAACCAAGTTTTTTGAATCACCGCAATACTTGGGTGCCAGTTATCATTCCCATCACTATACGACGAGGACTGCCCAAAACTAACGGCGGAACAGATTGCCCTGATGAAGCCAGCCCATCATGGTTGTATTGAAATATTATTGCGCCCTAATTACAGCCGCCGTGTCCCGCGGACGGAACACGGCGTGGGTTATGGCTAGTTTTGCGACGAAGGCAGCCGATCCCGCCTTGGCTGACGAGGCGTTTTAAGCCCGGGATTCCCGGTTTCGGGCGCATTTGGCATTGATCTGTTCAGCATCAACGAGTAGCCGTCATAGTCGTCGTCATCGGTTTCGAGTACCCACCTGAGGGCGGCGGGGTTGCTCAGGGATACAGTGTGGGTCAAGGTTTCGGTGGTACGTATTGGGTTTTCCATTGTTCCTTCTGTTACCGTATACGAGCCCTCCATTTTCTGATATACCGCGTTCCAGCCTGCTTTTAACGCAAGGTTAAAGTTTCTGGTGGTATCGGTATAGGTAAAGGTACCTCGTTCATATGTTTCGGTTCTCCCTGTCCCGCTTATGGTAACGTCGTTTTCAACATACACATAACTCACCCACTCACTGGTTAATGAATAACCGTTATTACGTTGACTGTATGCCGCGCCACCCTTGGCCAATCCACCGTAAACAGGTGAGCCGACTATATCCAAACCGTAAAGAACAACGCCTCTTGCGGTACCGGGTGTGAGATTCTCATACTCATGATAATCAAAATTTGGAAGATCTTCAAAAAGATCTATCGTATCCACGCCGGCCGGTGTTCCGATGGAAAAATTGAGATTCCCGTTTGTTACCGCCCCGCTTCCGCCGCCGCTGCTTGAAACAGTCAGATTACCGCCGGTGTAATTCCGGAAGGTGAATCCAGTTTCATCCTCCTCCATCAGATATACCCGGCCGGAAAGGTTCAGCGTGTTTCCCAGATTGCCGGAACCGCCGCCGCTGTCTCTGCTGCCGTCGTCGCAGCCGGCTGTTGGGAACACGATTACCGCCGCCAGGGCGATAATCCCGAAAAGTTTTTTGTATTTTTCACACAAAACTCCTTCAATATATTTTATGGAACATACATTCCATTATTCACGCAAAAACCCTGCCTGCTACGCCGCAGGCGGCGCGTTTCTTTATTGTCGGACGCATGGCAAATACCGCCGGCCTGTATTTCCAGCAGGGATCGCGCGGCATTCAGCACGCAGTCTTTCTTTTCGACAGACAGCCGCTTAAACGCCGTGCTTAGATACTCAATATTGGCCGATTCCGTCCCCGGCATACTTTCCCCAAAAATTACACATTTCTATGCAACAATTATACAAATTGCATAGAAATATGTCAATACCCGATTCTTGTTTCACCGTGATTTTTTTGATACCTTAGAAAGCAATGTCGGTGATTGAGCGGCTAAAGGCTGTCAGGCAGGCCCTGAATGTATCCCAGAAGGTTTTCGCAAAAAGTATCTTCATCAGCACCAGTTATTATGCCTGCATAGAGACGGGCCACAGAAAGGTAAAGGCTTCCATCCTTGACTTGATCAATAAGATATACAATGTCAACAGGGAGTGGCTGCTAACGGGGAAAGGCGGCATGTTTGATTCAGAGCCGCCAGACGTGAAATTGGAAGAGCTAATCGACATTTTCAAGCGATTGAACGGGCATTTTCAGCAATACATCCTGGACCAGGTAAGGAATCTTGAAAAAATACAGGAAAAAGAGCTTGAGAAACAAAACAGCCGTCCCCGGAAAGCCAAAAACGGCAAGCCCTGACGAAAAAGCGTGTTATTCCCGCTTGCGATAGCTTAATTCCAAAATTTCATCACGCAAAGACGCAGAGCCGCAGCGGAAGACAGGAAATTTGCGATTTTCCTTAAAAACTTTGCGTCGTTGCGCCTCCGCGTGAGCCTCTTCTTCCTATCCCTCCAGCATCTTCGCCGCCAGTTCCTCCCACTCGGCGGTTTTTTTCCTGATGGCAGCAGCGCATGCGTCCAGTTTGCGCTGCACGGCGCTTGCCTTTTCCCCGACCGAATACACCTCAGGGCGGGACAGTTCCGTTTCCAGGCGTGATTTCTCGCTTTCCAGTTCCGCAATCGCGTTGAGGAGTTCCGTCTCCTGCCGCTGTAGCCGCCGTGCAGCCGCCTGACGCTGCTTGCTCTGCGCCCGCTGTTCCGCTGTGCCCTTGCTGACGGCGGTATTAACAACAACACTTTTACCGCTGTCATCAGCCGTGGTTTCGCTGGCGATCTTTTCCAGGTAATAGCCGTAGTTGCCGTAGAACAGCCTTGCCCTCGCCGGGCTGGCAGGATCGGCGGCGGGGGAAAGTTCCAGCGTCTTGGTGGACAGCGCTTCCATAAAGGCCCGGTCGTGGGAGACAAAAATTATCGTTCCGGTGAACTGGCGCAATGCGTCCAACAGGACATCCTTTGAGTGCAGGTCAAGGTGATTGGTCGGCTCGTCGAGGATCAGCAGGTTCATCGGCTTGAGGAGCATCTGCAGCAGGGCGAGGCGGCTTTTCTCGCCGCCGGAAAGCACCGAGACGGGTTTGTACACATCGTCGCCGCGAAAGAGAAAGGCACCGAGCATGTCCCGCACTTTGGGCATTAGCGCCGTCGGTGTTTCTGCCTCCATAAAATCAAGCACCTGGGCGGAGCCCTGCATCACCTCGGCAGCGTCTTGCGAAAAATAGCCGACGCTGATTCCGGCGCCGTACTTGACCGCGCCATCAAAGCCACGGTCGGCGCCGCACAGAATCCGCAACAGGGTTGTCTTGCCCGCGCCGTTGGGTCCGGCGACAACGAGCCGCTCGCCGGAATCAATGACGAGATCAAGGCCGGAAAGTACCCGCCGCGTGCCGTAGCTTTTGCCCACGCCTTCCAGCGTCAGGGCGACACGGGGAGAGCGGGGCGGCGGCGGAAACATTATGTTAATTTTTTTGAGGTTTTCGGGAATCTCGATCCGTTCCATTTTGTCCAGCCGCTTGATTAGCTCCTGGGCAAATGCCGCCTTGGTTGCCTTGTAGCGGAAGCGGCGGATCAGCGCCTCGGTCTTGGCGATCTCCTCCTGCTGCTCGGCGTAGCGTTTCAACAGGCTTGCAAGTTCTGCCTGCCGCGTTTTTTCGTAGGCGCTGTCGTTGCCGACGTATCGCTTCAGGTTTCCCTGAAAAATTTCGTACACCTCGTTAACGGTAACGTCAAGAAAATAGCGGTCGTGGGAGACCAGCAAACAGCCGCCGGGAAATTTGCCCAGCCATGATTCCAGCCAGGCGCGGGCCTCGATGTCAAGGTAGTTGGTCGGCTCGTCAAGGAGCAGAATATCCGGCTGTTCCAGCAGGGCCTTTGCCAGCGCGATACGCATCTGCCAGCCGCCGGAAAATTCGCCGGTGTCCCGCACTAGATCGCCGGGGAAAAAACCAAGGCCCGCCAGCACGGAAGAAATGATCGCCTCCCGGCGGTAGTAGCCGGAATTCTCCACCTGTTCCTGCAAGCGGTGATGTTCTTCCAGCAGGGCAGCCACCGAACCGCCGTCGCCACTCGCCCCCTCCAACAGCGAGCCTATTCTTTCCGATTCGGCAAGCAACGCCAGCATGGGGGCAAACGCGGTCTCGGCCTCGTCCCGCAGACTCTTCCCCTGATGAACGATGCCCGACTGGGGCAGATATGCAATGCGCGTGTCCTTCTGCACGGCACGGTCGCCCGAGTCGGCGGGAAGTTCCCCGGCGATAACTTTCAGCAGCGTTGATTTACCCGATCCGTTCGCCCCGGCAAGGCAGGCCCTCGATCCGGCGGCGAGGTGCAGGGAGACATCTTTCAGGATGTCACGGTCGCCAAACGCAAGGGAAACTTTCGAGAACTGGACAAAGGCCATCGCCTACCACAGCCCCGTGTCCCTGAAAAAGTACAGCACCATCGGCGAGGCGGCGCGGCGGGCCACGGCAACGTCATCGATGCTCGAATCCGGGGCAATCTCTATCCTGAAGCCCTGATTGTCCAGCAGATACATACAGCGCAGGCTCGCCGTCGCCCCGCCGCCCTGGTTCGCAAAACGCATGGTGAAGGCCCCGTTGTAGCGATCCTCAAGGTCCGAGGCAAGGAACAGATCCATCAAGACCGTGCCTCTTCCCTCGATGTTCTCGCCGATGTACCGCGGCACCAAAAGGTCGAAGCCCCGCCAGGCGAAACTGCCGTTCTTCTCGAACACGATGGTACCGTAGTTGTTGCTGGTAAACACCGGGCCCTGGCTGTAAATGGCGCCGTACAGCCGCTCGCGGCGGGCGCTCTCCTGAATGATAAGATCGTCAACGTTGGCCGGCAGCGCGACAAACAGCAAAGTCCGCATGGCGCCGCTGTCCGAGAACTGTACCGCAAGGGTTGTGTCCGACCGCAGTTGCATCAGCAGGCTCGTCCCCTCGAAACGCCAGGCGCGCCGACCGTCGGGCCGTATGGCGGTGTACTCAAAACTCCGATCGATGCCCGGCGCGAAAATACGGGCTACGCCGGTTTCCTGGCCCGGATAAAAACGCCAGCGGAGGGATAGCGCGGCAAGGTCTATCCTCTGGTAGTTGATCATCGTGGAGTACAATTCGGGCGACCAGACCTTTGACATCAGCATGTCGAGGTCGGGGTCTTCAACCGTTTCGCTGATCACGGGGGCAGATGCGGCAATCTGCCCGCCGCCATGCTCGAAAAGCCTGAGCCGGTAGGAGAAGCAGCAGCCGGTGGTGCCGTCCTCGGTAAGCACCCGGTACCATTCGCCGGGCAGGGGATCGCCGGTGGCGCTTATCGCGGGGCTGCCCTTTTCAAGGGAAAGAATCTTGACGATCTCGCCGGCCCTCAGCCGGTACACGCGCCGGGCACTGTTGTCGGGGCCGTCCCTGACCGGGAGGCCGTCCTGCAAATTTTCAGCGTAGGCAAGCGCGTAGGGGGCGAATGAGCCCGCCAGCCGGTTCGCCCTTCTTTTGCTGCCCGCCAGCTCAAGCCGGGAAAGGGGGATTTCGATTTTGTCCGCCCCGCCTCTGCCCCGATAGCCCTCGGGGACGCCAACCACCCACACCCGGTCGATGTTCGACTTGATGTACACCGGCAGCACCGCCCCCGACGGAATTACCGGCTCTTCCAGCGACCAGAGCAGCACGCCCCAGCCCAGCCGCGAAGAGCAGGAGGCAGCGAGAACGCAGGCAATCAGGAAAACGCCGAATACCACGCACTTTTGTCTGATCTGCATTGTTATTTACTATAGCGAAGAATGGGGATTGTGGGAAGATTCTTCACGGACTATGGAGGCATTTGGGAGGGGACCCACACGGAGAAGCTGGGGCATAGAGGGCAGCGCTTAATCGCCAAATTGCGCACCCTCAACTATTTTTTTTATGGAAATTATTTTCAAATGATGGGGATATTAGAGTTGTTCGTAAACTTCAGTTTCAGAACAACTTCCTTGATACAAAAATCGGTACACGTCAAAGTACGAGGCCCAGGGCTGTGGCGGATTGTCGCCGCCATTAGTGATAATGTTTTTTGCCAATACGCAAGCGCGGCGCAATGAAAAAACCGTCGCACCGATGGCGAGGCATTGTTCCCGATAGGCTTTCTCCCCCGATGCCGGCACATACGCCGTTTCCTCCCCTGCGCTGCCGGATACATTGGCGTAACCGAAGCCCCAGTGCAGGGAGGAAAGCGAATGCTTCTTGCCGCCTGATGGGATAAGGTAACATTCTGCCCTGCCTATCGTTATGCCCTCGGGCAGGGCGGCGTTCATCGCGGCGACAAACTCGCCGGGATCAGGCTGGCGGGAAAAATCGACGGCGGCGATTTCCGCCCCGGCGCTGATGCCAATGGAGAGGGGCGAAACAATTTCCAGCTTTGCCAAAGGGTTAAAGCCCTGTGTATACAGCACGTCTAGTCCGGCGCGGGCCATCACCATGGAGAAAATCTCGATAAGGCTTAAGTGCCCGTGAAAGACGGCGCTGTTCTCTTTGGAAAAACTGAACAAAAGCCGCCAAATAGGGGGATCGGCTTTTGTTGGGGGATCGGGGACTGGGGACTGGGGACTGGGGAGGGAAGAATGGGGAATGGGGAATGGGGAATGGGGAATGGGGGAGGACTCACTGCGGTTGTAAACCAATTTGACGTTTTTGTTACATGCGCCACAATTTTCATGGCAGTTTTCTTCGCACGGGTCGCTCATTTCGCTGCGGTCTGATTTGCCGAGTTCCCGTTTTAGGTATGCCGACGATACGCCGGAAACGACCGGCTGCCAGGGGAGCGGGATGCCGAGGTCGTGAGTGCCGAGGAACTCGTCGGCTAACATGGCGTTTTTGTCGATCACGGCCTGCCATGCGTCCCTGTCGATAAATTCCTGCCATGCGTCAAGCCTGCTTCCCGCACGGAAGGCTTCTTCCGCCATATCCCCTGCCCTGTCGTCCCCTCGGCTCAGTATGCCCTCAAGCATCGACGTTAACGGATCGGAAACGCTTACCTTATGTCCCTTTGGCTTGAGCTGCGAGCGTATGTAATTAAGTTTTGCGATGGCGGTTTCGCTGTCGATCTGCTTCGCCCACTGGTAAGGGGTATGTGGCTTTGGCACAAATATCCCCACATTAATGTTAAAGTGCATTGCCGTCCGCTTTGCAACATTGGTAATAAAATTTACAATCTCTTCCTCTTCGCGCTTCGCCCCTTGGCAATCCGCCGCATCCCCTAACCCCGACCCCCATTCCCCACAAACTGGTAAGCCAATCATAAAATAAAACTTAGCCCCCCGCCATCCGTTTTTCTTTGCCTCTTTAAGAATATCCACCACGGAATCCTCGGCTACACGCTTGTTTATCGCCAACTGCCAGAAGTCAAGCGGGGTTTCAACGGCAAAGGTCAGGCCGCTTTTGCGGGTCTGGGAAATTTTTTCCAAAAGCGACAGGGAAAATGTCGAGACCTTGAGCGACGGCAACTGGAACGAGACGTGCCTTGAGCGAAAGCGGCGGTTCAGTTCATCGACAAGATCGCCGATGCCCGAATAGTCCCCGCTGGAAAGCGAGGAAAGGCTTATCTCGCGGTAGCCGCCCTGCGAGACAAACGCCTCGGCTTCGCGGATAACCGTCGCGTGATCCTTTTGCCGCATGGGGCGGTACCAGTAACCGGCGTGGCAGAAGCGGCAGCCGTTGGGACAGCCCCGCATTATCTCAAGTATGCCGTGGTGCTGGACGGTTTTCATGCTGGGGACGGGGTACACTGAGGGTGGGGAATGGGGAATGGGGAGTGGGGAACGGGGAACGGGGAACGGGGAACGGGGAATGGGGAGTGGGGAGTGGTCGGCAAAATGGTGATCGACGGCACGGATTGCTTTTTCCTTTCCTTTTGCCCAAATGCTGGGATGCTCGCTTGTTTTTGCAAGCATCGCTGTCCTGCCTCCGCCTTGTTGCTTTATCGCAAGCAGTTCCGCCGCTAAGTCAAAAAAGCCCGCTTCGGCTTCGCCGATCCAGAATGCGTCAACAAAGGCGCTGTACGGCAGGGGGTTGGAGACTGCGGGGCCTCCGGCTATCACCAGAGGGTCGTCCTCGCCGCGTTCCTGCGCACGCAGGGGAATGCCGGAAACGTCTAGCATGGCGAGGATGCCGGAGAGCCCCAGCTCGTAACCGAGGGTGAACAGCAAGAGGTCAAGGCTTTTCAGGCTGATGCCGGTGTCGAGGCCGTACAGCGGCAGGCCCCTGTCACGCAGCAGCCGCTCAAAATCCGGCGCGGGGGCAAAGGCGCGGTCGCAGGAAACGCCGTTAATGTTGTTAAGACCGTTGTAAATAATTTTGAGCGCCTGGTTGGACATCCCGATCTCGTACAGGTCGGGAAAGGCGATGAGGGCTTGCAGGCAGGCACCTTTTTCGGCAAGCCTGCCAAACTCGCCGCCGGTGTAACGCCCCGGCTTTTCCACGCTTAAAAGGCCCGCCCCCAGGTCCCCGACGGGATTAACATACCTTGCGTTAATGGACGTACCTTCTGACGTGTATGCTCAGGGCAACGCCTATCCCGATCATCGACGAAATCATGGAAGAGCCCCCGTATGACATAAACACCAGGGGGATGCCGGTTATCGGCATAATGCCCATAGTCATGCCGACGTTGATCATGAAGTGGAAGCTGTACATGCCGACAAGCCCGGCGCAGATGTACGCGGCAAAGGGATCCGAGGCCGTTCTTATTATTCGCAAAAGCCGCAGGCAGATAGTCAGGAACAGGACAAAGACCACAATCCCGCCAATAAATCCCGCTTCCTCGGAAAATATCGAAAAAATAAAATCGGTGCTCTGCTCGGGGAGGAAGCGGTACTGGCTCTGCGTGCCCTGCAAAAACCCCTTGCCGGCAAAGCCCCCCGCGCCAATGGCGGTAATGGACTGGATAATGTTCCAGCCGGCGCCGCGGGGATCAACGTTGGGATCGAGGAACACGATGAGCCGCATGATCTGGTAATTCTTGAGCACCTTGCCGGCGGCGTAGGAAGCTCCCAGGGAAAAAACGATGATCGCGAAAATATAAATCATCCAAAAGAAATAACGCTTTCGGTACTTGCGATAGCCAAACAAGGCAATGACCATGATAATGCTCAGGGCAAGAACAACTATAACGATAAGGCGGGGATTGGTAAGCAAACCAAGCACAGGCAGGGTCCTCCTGAGAATGTAAGCCTGCCACAGCGGCAGGACGGTCAGCAAGCCGGTAAGCAAAATGCAGGAAGTCAAAAATATCATATAACGGATCGACAGGCCGGCTACAAAAGTCATGGAGATAAGTATTGGAATAAAAACAAGGGAGGTTCCCAGATCCGGCTGAAGCAGCACTATTCCCATGGGAACTATTACGATAAAGCAGGATACCAGAAAGCGGATAAAAGAACTGACATTCTTCCTGGTACTGTCCAGGTAGCGGGCAAGGAAAATAATGACAGCAATTTTTGCAAATTCCGATATCTGTATTCCAAAAAGGCCTATTCTCAGCCAGCGCGTGCCCCGGACAACGTGGCCAAAAACAAGCGTGTACACAAGGGGGAGCAGCACCAAAAGGTAAATGTACGGGGAAAGGTTGTACAAACGGCGGTAGTTGACCATCGCCAAAGCCAGGGCGACGGCAACGCCGGCGGAAGCCCATATAGCCTGCCTGATGTACTGGGTGGAAATCTGGGCACTGCCGGCGCTTACCCCCGAAGAATAAATGAACGCAATGCCGATTGCCATAAGGAGCATCACCGGCAAAAGAATAAAATAGTCGATTTCGAGAATGTCCCTGGGTCTCATTCCCTCCTCCCCCGAACCGGCATGACGTATTGCAAGCCCAGGCTCCGTATCGCCTCGTCGCAGGTCTGCCCGGCAAAGATACCCTGAAAAATGATCGCCGAGGCATAGGGCGCCCACCACTCCCAGCGGTTGACCGCCTCCACGATGACCGACACCACAACCTGATCTTCCGGGTCGCCGCCGTCATAGGGCGCGTACGCGGCAAACCACGAATGCCAGCGGTCCTGCAGGCCCACCTCGCCGGTCCCCGTCTTGCCGGCTATCTGTACCGATTTAATGTTCAGCGGAAACTGGGCTGTTCCCTCGGTAATGACGCCGCGCATGTCGCGCCGGACGGTCTCAAAAACCTTGGGGTCAATGTCGCTTTGGTGGAGCAGTTCCGGCGTGGCCTTCTGCTCAACCGCCCCGGTAACAGGATCCCGCGCCTCCTTGAGCACATGGGGCTTGTATATCTTCCCGTCGTTCACCACCATAGCCACCATGTTCGCCATCTGGAGCGGCGTCACCAGGGTCCAGCCCTGCCCGATGGCCATGTTCATGGTATCGCCGCCCAGCCACCGCTCGTGGAAGCGGCGGGACTTCCACTGCGGCGTGGGGATAAAGCCCCCTATCTCGCCGGGCAGGTCAACGCCGGTAAGGGAGCCAAAGCCAAACTCCCTGGAATACGAAACGATCTGCTCGACACCCAGCGAATCGCGCCCAACCTGCCAGTAGTAAACGTCGCAGGACTGGGCCAGGGCCCGGTGCAGGTTCATCCGTCCGTGGCCGGGGCGGCGGACATGGCAGCGCCACTGCCGGTTGCCGTAATCAATCTCGCCGGGGCAGTCCACGGTCCTGTCCGGGGGGAAGGAATTTTCCCCGAGAATCCCCGTGGTCATCACGACCTTAAAGGCCGATGCGGGAGGATAGCTTGACTGTATGGCCCGGTTGAGGAACGGCTTGTTGGGATCGTTGGCAAGGACTTGGTACTCGCCCCGCCCGCCCCGGGTAAAGATGTTCGGGTCGTACCAGGGGTAGGAAACCATCGCCAGTATCTCCCCGGTGGAGGGGCGCATCACCACGACGGAGCCGATTCGGTCGCCAAGGGCGTCTTCCGCCAGCTTCTGTATGTCCCGGTCGATGGTCAGCACCAGGTTCTTGCCCGTTTTTGGGGGGATCCGCTCCCCCCTGGACGAAACCCTCCTGCCCCTCACGTCAACCGTCCTCGTCTCGCTGCCGTTCTCGCCCCGCAGCAGATCGTCGTACTGGCGCTCTACCCCCGTCTTGCCGATCATGTCCCCCTGCTGGTAGCCCAGGTTGTACAACTGGGTCAGCTCGTCCCTGGTTATGTCCCCGACATAGCCAACGATGTGGGAAAGGCTCCCCAGGTCCATGTAGCTGCGTATGGGCTTGCTGTTCCAGTAAACCCCCGGGAGGGTTTCCTTGCGCTCGGCAAGCGCGGCTATTGTCGCGTAGGGAACGTTAATCGCAATTTCCACCGGCTGGTACAGGCGGTAATTCTGCTGGGGTATCCTTGCCTCAATGTCGGCTGAGGGGATTCTGAGGATGGCGGCGGCATCCGCCATAAGTTCCGGCATCTGGCCCCTGGGAACCTCGGCGGGGACAATGCTAACCGCGAACGAATCGGCGTTCATTACCAGGGGCTGGGTATAACTGCGGTCGTAAATCTCGCCGCGCTGGGCACGCAGCACCTCCGTGCGGCGGGAAATGTCCTGGGCGTGGGTTCGGTACTGCTCGCTGGAAAGAATTTGCATATTGAACAGCCGCAGGCCGTAGACAACAAACAGCGCGATAAACATAATCCGCATGACGCCGATTCGCTTCTGCACGTCGCCCTGCCGGGGATCATCGTCGCGCGGATTCATCAAACCTCACCCCTTTTCAGCAGCAGCGACTTGAATCGCTTGAGAAAAGCAAAAAGAAACGGCGCCGTAAGCGTGTTCAAGGCCAGCTCCGCCCAGAGGGTGGGGGCGGCAAACGAATAGGCCATAACCGCCCCGCCAAAGAGCAGGTTGAGCAGCAGGAGGGCCAGCGCCTTGAGCAGGGTCGCCACGGCGCAGAGCCCCATGGGGAGCAGGACAAGGTCCAGGAAGAAGGTTCCCTTCATCAGGCCGGCAAGCGCGCCGATCAGGGTGCGCACAAGGGCGTTGAGGCCGAAAGGCGCGGCGGACAGGCAGTCCAGCACTATCCCGCTGAAAAAGCCGGAAAGCTGGCCGGTCATCACGCCGTTGACGTATGCGGAATAGACCACGATCCCCAGGGCAATGTCGGGAACCGCCCGGTACAGGGCGAGGCGGGAAAGCAGGGTTGACTGGAGGATGGCCGCGACAAACCCGAAAACGACGGCCCAGGCTACGCACCTAATCATCGCCCGCTCTTTCCCCGATGACAAAAACATATTCAAGGCGCGAAAAATCGATCAGCGGCTCCACCTCCACCTCCATGGATATCTCGTACTCGCGGTACGCCACGCCGCTGACCCTGCCTATGCTGATGTCCGGCGGGTAGACCCCGCCCATGCCGCTGGTTGCCACCAGATCGCCCTGGCTTATCTCGCCCCTCGCCCGCTTGGGTATGTAGCGCATCCGCAGCGGGGAGTCAACGCTGCCCTGCCCTTCCACGATGCCCTCGTAACGTGACGTGGCAAAGCGCGAGGAGACCAGGAGGCTTTCGTCGTACAGGGGCATCACCAGGCTGTCAAAAGCGTTCGCCTCGATGACCTTGCCCACCAGCGCCTGGCTCCCCCCCTGCCAGGCGATGACCGCCATGTTCCTCGCAACGCCCGAGCGGTGGCCCTTGTTGATCACCAGCGCCGAGTAGAGGTTGTCGGGGTCCCTGCCGACCAGCCTGGCGGGAATGTGGCTGTAGTTGAGTTCCTGCGAAAAGCCAAGCTGCTCGCGCAGGCGGACGTTCTCCTGGAATATCTCCGCGGCGCTGCGCTCCAGCCGCTCGTAGCGGGCGACCTGCTCAAGAAGCTCGGCGTGCTCGGCCCTGAGCCTGAACAGCTCCTGCGCCGACAGCGCCGTCCGGGAAACCAGCGAGGAAACGTCGCTGACCCTGCCGCGCACGCCGGAAAAC
>JAISSG010000082.1 GCA_031273185.1 Treponema sp.
CAGCGGGACATGGTATTTTCTTTTTGGGGGGCGCGGCGGGCTTCCCCCTGACGATCTCTTGCGGGCCTGCTCGCTGTGGAACTGCGCGACCATCTCGGCCTCCTCCAGGGCGCGCTCAACGCTGCCCGCGCCGGCTTTTGCGTGGTGCCGCTGGCTCTCGCCCAGGTACTCAAGGGCAAGGGGAGTGTTCAAGGGCCGCGCCGCCGGCAGGTCAAGATCAATCGGCGGCGACGCGGCTTCCCCCGGCTGATAATCCCCGGCGGTTTCTGGGCCGGCGGCCTGAAAGCCCGCCGCAAACCTGTTCCCGTCAATCCATTCCCCGGTGGCAACCGACTCCGCGTACACCTCCTTGAGGTCGGCCTTTGGCGGCGGCAGGAGGGCAGGGCCTTTCCCCCGCCGGATTCCCCCCTCCCCGCCCCCGCCTTTCCTGGCGAACAGGAAGCCCTTGAGTATTTGCAGGGCGACCACTTCAAGAAAGGTCAGGACGACAATGGCCAGGCCAAAAACGGTTTTCCCCGCAGAATCCAGGAGGGCATGCTCCAGGGAGAGGGCCTCAAAATCGCGGATCACGATAAAACCTGCGGCGAGGGTTAGAAACGGGAAAAGCGAGACGATCAGGAGGTAGACGCGCTCAGGCCGCCAGCGGGGATCGGCAAGGGTAAACGCCGCGTAGCCAAGGTACAACGGGATAAAAAACGCGAGTATCCCGTAGGAATGGGAAAAAAACATCCCCAAAACCGGGCTAAACGCGCTGATCCCAAAAACGGCGCCCAGCAGGGAAAATCCCAGGGCAAAGGCAAAGATCGCCAGCACCGCCGCCATGACCAGCGCCGCCACGCGATACTTAAAATTGTCATCCCTTATGCCAAAAAAGGCCAAAACACGGGCAAGAAGCTCACTGATCCGCAAACCGCACGACCTCCAGGAGAGGTCACCCTCCCTTTTCATATATCGGCGCGATCAAATGTTCTGTTGACAGCAATAATAGCCGCATTGCCACCGGCTATTTTTCACTATTGGATGGTTACCGCAATGCGGATGGCGACACTTTGCTGTTTTTGCCTGCTAATTGAGCGAAAATACTTGAATCCAAAATTAATAATTAGTATATTTGTATCAGAATGATGAAACTGGATGGATGACTTGCACATCAAGCGCCTTTACATCTCGGTTTATGTCCTCCGTTGCGTCAGACTGGCCCCCCGGGTTTCCTCACCTCCTTTTCCCGGGGGGTTTTTTTTTGCCCAAACGCCGATCATAGCCGCCGACCGCTTGCAAAAGCCGCAAAAATAATTTATTATGACACTATGCTAAATATTGTCATAATAAGCGAGGCATAGAGCTATGGAAAAAACCCTGCCGCTGATGCTAAGGGCGCGGGCAAAGGACAGCCCGGACATAGCCATCCAGTATTACAAGGATTCCTCCGGCGGCTTCAGGTCAAAGACCTACCTGCAATTCTACGAGGAAACCTGCTTCCTTGCGGCGGGGCTGGCGGAGCTTGGGGTCAGGCGGGGGGATCATGTCGGCCTGATCTCCGACAACCGCCGGGAATGGCTGCTTGCCGATTTTGGCATCCTTTCAATTGGGGCGGCGGACGTGCCCAGGGGCGGCGACATAACCGTCCAGGAACTGGCCTACATCCTCGGCTTCACCGAATGCCGGCTTTCCTTTGCCGAAAACCAGAAACAGGTACTCAAGATACTCTCCTGCAAGGCCGACTTGCCCGGGCTGAAAACCCTGGTAACGTTTGACCCGGTTAACCGGGAAACCGAGGAAGCGGCGGCGGCGGCGGGCGTAACGGCGCACTACCTTGCCAGCGTCATCGCCCTTGGGCAGAAGCGCGAGGCCGATCAACTGGGCCGCATCGAGGCGGAGATGGACAAGGGGGATGGGGAGGACACCGCCACGATAATTTTCACCTCCGGCACGACCGGCGAGCCCAAAGGCGTCATGCTCAGCCACCGCAACTTTATCTGCCAGTGCCCTTCCTTTGAACTGGTCTTTGAGATCAAGCCCGCCGATGTCTGGCTTTCGGTGCTGCCCGCCTGGCACGTATACGAGCGGGAGATAGAGTACATCATCCTGTACTACCGGACCGGCATCGCCTATTCCAGGCCCGTTTCCTCGGTGCTGATGGCCGATTTCCAGGCGATACGCCCGCACTGGATGATCAGCGTCCCCCGCGTCTGGGAGGCAATCATGGACGGCATCACCCGCAGTGTCAATTCAATGGGGGGCTTTACCAAAAAGCTCTTTGATCTGGCCGTCTCCCTTTCGATGATACACACCTATTTCAGGGACCTGACCTTTGGGCTGCTGCCCAACTTCAGGGGCCGTGTCCGTTTCATTGATTCCATGGTAGGCTTTTTCCCCTGGCTGCTGCTGCTGCCGCTGAGGGGCCTTGCCCAGGTGCTGGTGTTCAACCGCATAAAGCGGCGGCTGGGCAGCCGGTTCCAGGCCGGCGTTTCCGGCGGGGGCAGCCTTCCGGCCAAGGTCGATCTGTTCTTCAATGCCATCGGGATACGCCTGCAGGAAGGCTACGGCCTGACCGAGACCGCCCCCCTCATCTCCGTGCGCCAGTACCGGCATCCGCGGCGCGGGACCATCGGCCAGCTTCTGCTCGACACCGAAGTTAAAATTGTTGACAATAACGGTAACATCCTGCCGCCGGGCCGCAACGGGGTCATCCACGTCAGGGGCAAGCAGGTGATGCAGGGCTATTACCGGAAGCCCGAAGCCACCGCCGCCGTGCTCAGCGCCGACGGCTGGCTCAACACCGGCGACATCGGCATGCTGACCCACGACAACGAGTTGCGCATAACAGGCCGCGCCAAGGACACCATCGTGCTGCGGGGCGGCGAAAACGTCGAGCCGGTTCCCATCGAGCACGCCCTGCGGGAAAGCCCCTACATACAGCACTGCATGGTGGTGGGCCAGGACCAGAAGTACCTCGCCGCCCTCGTCGTCCCCGCGCAGGAGGCGGTCATGGCCTTTGCCGAGGAGAACAACATCCCCATCGTTGACTACGAGTTGTTATTGCAACAGCCGGAGATCAACGAGCTTGTCTCTACGGAGATTGCCGACAGGGTCAGCCTGAAAAACGGCTTCAAGCCCTTCGAGCGGGTGTTCAAGTTCTCCCTGCTGACCAAGCCCTTCGATCTGGGCAAGGAACTTTCCACCAAGCAGGAACTCCTGCGCCACCGAATCATGGCGATATACGCCA
Organism: Treponema sp.; assembly: GCA_031273185.1. The sequence continues at coordinate 3,227 of JAISSG010000082.1, forward strand.
GGCAAATTCAGCGGCTGTTTAGGTAGGGAATGGGGATCGGGGAAAGAAGAGGCTCTCACAGAGGCACCAAGGCACGGAGGGAAGATATGGGGAAAAAGATAACAGGACCTGCGGCGGGGTAATTTTTTTATAGAGGGATTCCGCCGAACGGATACAGATAAATGCGCTTCTGCGTGACTGGCGAACCTGATCCCGGCGATATTTATCCCCTGGATATGGCTGACTTTGGCCGGTTTTTTCTAATCGCATACGAAAACACGTGGTTTGCGTGGTTCGTGGTTAAAATCCTGGCGCATGCGCTGGCCCCGGAAATATGCGAAAAAACCCCTCCGCCCCGCTTGACAAAACCAGCCGACAGGTGCATAATTAAGGCAAGATTCGGCGTTGCCGGGTAAAAGTCACTTTTTTGGAAAAGGGGGAAGGTTGCATGGCGGCAGGCGCGTTTTACTACACAAGTGTTCCCCCCCCCCCCCCCCGAGATTGATTTAGCACACACTGCCAGTTGTATTTTTCCCAGGCACCATAATTTCCCCATGCCTCGCCGCCGGGCGGAGCCGTCTTTGCGCTCAAAGGGTAAGACATGGAAAATATAAACGTTCGAGGTGATAATTTTTGGAGTTATGCTGGCCCGTTAGGCGGCCGCGGCGGTTCCAGAAAGACCCCTCACGGTTTTTCCGGCGCCTCTCCCCCCTGTTGCGCCGACCCTGCTGTTCCAGGCACAAGCCGTGACGATAGCAATTGTTATGCGGATCATCGTTCTGGCAGGATGGATAAAAAGCTCCTTGCCGCCGCCAGCTTTGTGCTCAAGAAGTTTAACAAGAAAAAGAAACCCTTTGCCGGGGCTACGCCCGAGCAATCTTCTGCTATTTCGGCCATAAGCCGCGACGATAGCAATTGTTATGCGGATCATCGCTCTGGCAGGATGAACAAAAAGCTCCTTGCCGCTGCTGTTTCAGCCAGGAATCGTGATGACAGTAATCGTTATGCGGGCCATCGCCCTCGCGGGAGGAATATAAAGCTCCTTGCCGCCGCCGCGCTTGTGTCACAAGTCCTGGCGCTTACGGCCTGCCCGCAACCGGCGCAGGTCGTGAAGCCGCCGGAGCCGGAACCATGTGAGTGCTTCGAGAAATTTTCCGCCGCCAAGGAAATTATTACCGCAAATTCGAATTCGGTATGTGAACATGCGCCGAATTTTTGTAACGACGATACAAAGGCTTTTGATGCGTTTTGCGCCGGATTGTTGTTTGAAAGAGATGTGAAAAGAGCGTGGCAAAATAAACCGGAATCCGATAAAAAAACTCACACTCTGGAACAGGTTAGTGCCATGTGTGAAGACGGGGACATCCCAATATCCCCAATTAATGTGAATGGAGTTTATGTTTATCCTCATTTCGAGGATTCAGACCTTAACACCGATGTATTAGGAGGGAGAGCAAGAGAATTTACAGATCGCGTCCACTTGGCATTAAATCCGGAAGTTGATGGACCATGTGATTGGAATGGTGGAATGTTACAATGTCAGAAGGATGGTGAAATGACATATCAAAGATTTTCAAATTATCGGGGAAATTATTGGGATGAATGTAGTGCCCATGGCGGTGATACCGGATGGCAGTTTCATAACTTTAAGACCCGGTCTGCATTTCGTTCATCCATTCTTGGGCTAAACTGGCCATTATATGGTCTTGACGGAGACAAGGTTGTTCCGGAACCTAATAATGGGACTACCTGGGGACAAAGAGGTGGGTTCTTTCATACTAGTGGTAATGCCTATTACTATTTTAGCCTTTCGCCGACTAACCATAGTGGTATGCCTTGTATAAATAAACATGATATAAGAAATGCAACGATTAAATGTTTTCCGGAAATGAATAGAGCACATGAAGATAAGCCGTCTGTTAAGCCTATTGATACCAATTATCACATTCGTAATTTTATTAGTAAACTTACACCGGAAGAGCAAAGTATTATTGGCGGGGATATTATGGCGGAATATGAGTTGTTGTCAGATTAAAAAAAGCGGGTTAACCGCTTTTTTTTATGCGGCGATCGGGGCCTTTGAATTCGATTAAAGTAGATGTTTCCGTGGATAAAATGCGACTTGCGATACGTTGGTCATAGCGTGCCATAAGTTGCGCGGGGGAGAGATTGGTTGTAATTATAAACGGGCGGTTATGCAGGAGACGTTCGTTGATGATGTTATAGATATGCTCGCCTGTTACGTTTTTGATTGTAGGTTCGGCGCCAAGGTCGTCGATTATTAAAAGGTCACAGTCCAAAAAGGCGTCGATTGCGTCGGAAGTACCGAAACTTTGTACGTATTTTTGAAACGCGGTCACCATTGCGAAGGCGGTGGTATAGCAGACATCAATTTTACGGTCAAGCAGGTTGTTCGCGATGATTTGCGCGGAATACGTTTTGCCCGTGCCGGTGGCGCCGCAGAACACAAGGTTGGATTTTTTAATATTCGGGAATTTCTTGCAATAATCGGCAAGCGGGGTTGTTCCTGTGAATAAGCGCGGGACATTCGGAAAACCGCGAAGAGGCTTTTCGGTTTTACCGCTTTGCCCCGGGTGAATTTTCCGCGATGTACGCGTCGATTGCGGCGGCGGTCGTTATGCCATGTTTGTAAAACCGCGCGATGACCGCGTTCATGTCGGCAAGGGTGCACAGGCCCTTTTTTGTGCAAGACTCCGCGACGGCCAAAAGCGTTGCGTCGTCAAAGCCTTTCTGGCGCCAGGGGACAAGGTACCCTGAAACAAGGCTGTTTAAGGCATCGGCATACAGGCCCTGTTTCCTGTCGGCTTCGTCAAGCCGATGCCCCGGACGCAAGAGATGGCCGCGCTTGACAAGATAACCGTTCGTTATCCTGTAATTCGCGCTGAGAAATGGCTTGTTTCTGGAGAGCACGAACTCCAGGACCTGCAAGAGTTTTTCGAAATGGCGTGAAACCATCTTGAAACAATCGACATGAAAAGTATCAATCCTGTCTTCTTCAATGGCACACAGCGCGGAAAATAATTTGCCGCTTATTTCCGGGTCTATTCCGCTTCCAACCTCAGTTACATTATTGCTTGCATTTACCCTTTGCTTGTCCCTGATTTCGTACCTGGGCGCGCTAACGGGGTTGTACCACTTTTGGCCCGTAAAGTCAGCAGACAGTTCCTTCAAAGCCCTCCAGGCAATAGGGTATTTCTCTGCAACGCCATAGAAATCGGCTGTATCTTTTTTATCAAGCTTACCGCAAAGCTGCCCAAAGTCCAGCTTGTTAAAAAACCTGATGGCCGCACCCGTTACTTTTTTTGTGTACTTGTCATTATTCTCAAGGTTTTCGTATAAGCTGTTGCGTATGGTCAAGACCACAAATGCCCTTGTGTCGTCATCCTTGATTTTGGGTTCATAGAATACCGCTTCTTCAAGGCCTGTTATCAGAACGCCTTTCCTAAAGGCCTCGTCATTCCAGTGCAATATCAGGGAGTGCATTCGTTCGCGGATACTTTCAATTACTTTGCCCGACTCTTTATGCTTTACGCCAAAGAAACCCAGTTGGGCTTGGAGAAATTCCAGGTACTTTTCAATATCGTCAAGGTGCACCGCTGGCCTTATCGCTCCACGCCGCCATTATAACCCATTCGGCGCATTTAACGCCTTGTTATTTCTACATCCAGATCAAAGGCATCTTCGGCTAAATCACTAACAGAATTGGGAACAACAACATTTGTAAGCCGATTATTCCTAAACGAATACCCTCTAATATAAGTGATGCCGCTGGAAAAAGTTATGCCGGTTATTTGATTATTGCTAAACGCGCCCCTTTCAATACCAGTAAGGCTACGAGGAAATGTTACGCTGGTTAATTGATTGTTTCTAAATGCATCAGCTCCGATAGTAGTGAGACTATTGGGAAGGGTTATGCTGGTTAGTGCATTGTCCCTAAACGCACTGCTTCCAATAACAGTGAGACTGTTAGGAAGGGTTATGCTGGTTAGCCCATTGTTCCTAAAAGCGTTATCTCCCATAGCGACAACGGGCATACCATTTATTGTTTCTGGTATTATAACAACTTTTCCGCTTCCATGATATTCTGTTATTGTTATTTTGCCATTGTTTTCCGTGTACTGGAAATTGCTTGTATTCTGGCCGAATACCGAAAACACAAAGCCGATAATCAGCATTAAAACCAAGGCGTTCCTTTTCATTTTCCGACTTCCTTATGTCTTTATTTTATACCCCATATAGCGCCCTGTAAATACATTAAAAAGCACTATAGGATAGCCAGGTCTCTACTCCCAAAACAGCCCTCTTTTTGCTATAGTATACCAATGGAATCGCTGCAAAACATATTTGTTTCGCTCAGGCATGCGCAGGTCCGGCTTGCGCTGGAAAACGCCGAGGCAAAGAACGGCGCCCTCGCCGCCGCCGCCGCCGCCATCGACCGGGACAGGGAGGCCATTCTCGCCGCCAACGCCCGCGACGTGGAAAAGGCGCGCTCGGGCGGCATGAAGGAAAGCCTTGTTGACCGGCTGATGCTTAACGATGCGCGGGTAGACGGAATTATCGAGGGGATCGAGGTTGTTGTCCGGCAGGATGACCCCATCGGCAAGGTGAAGGCGGGCTGGACTCTGCCCAACGGCCTTGTGGTGGAGCAGGTTACCGTGCCGATGGGGGTGGCGGCGATTATCTACGAGTCGCGTCCCAACGTAACGGCAGACTGCGCCGCCCTTGCGTACAAGGCCGGATGCGCGATTCTGTTGCGGGGATCGTCGTCGGCGCTGGAGTCGAACAAGGCGCTGGTGGCGGCGATCAAGTCCGGCCTGGAGGCGGGCGGCGGCATTGCCGACGCAGTGGCGCTGGCGGAATCGGGCAGCCGCGACGAGGTTGACGAGATTCTGTCGGCGCGGGGCTGGATCGACGTGGTGCTGCCACGGGGCGGCAAAGACCTGATCCGGCGGGTGGTGCAAAACGCCCGCATCCCGGTGATCGAGACAGGCGAGGGCAACTGCCACATCTACGTGGAGCCGAGCGCCGACATGGGCAGCGCCGTGGAAATTATTGCCAACGCCAAACTGCAAAAACCCGGCGCCTGCAACGCCGTGGAAACCCTGCTGGTGCACCGGGACGCGCTTGCCGCCCTGATGCCCTCGCTGGTGGCAAGGCTTGCCGGCCATGCAGAACTCCGCTGCGACGCGGAATCAAAGGCGGCGATAAAAGTGGGGCACGACTCAATTAACGACGCTACCGAGGGGGACTGGGAGACCGAATTCCTTGATTACATTCTTGCGGTGAAAACTGTTGGCTCCTGCGACGAGGCGATTGCCCACGTCAACCGCTACGGGACAAAGCACTCGGAGGCGATCCTTACCAACGACCTTGGGTCAGCGGCGCGGTTCCGGGCGGGGGTTGATGCCGCCTGCGTGTACGTTAACGCCTCTACCCGTTTCACCGACGGCGGCGTTTTTGGCTTTGGCGCGGAACTGGGGATTAGCACCCAGAAGTTCCACACGCGGGGGCCGATGGGCATGGAGGCGCTGACGACGTACAAGTACCTGGTGAGCGGGTCGGGGCAGGTGCGTGAGTAAGGAATAAGGGCGGGGATTAGGGCGACGGGGATGCCAAAAAAAGTATTTTTTGGCTGCCTTTTTTGCCTCCTTGACATGACAGACTAGTTGGTTAAACTAGTCTGTGGAGGCATGACATGGCACTGCATATCGGGGCCTTTGAGGCCAAAACCCATTTTTCCCAGATAATCGAACAGGCCGAGCATGGCGAAGACTTTGTCATTACCAGGCGGGGAAAACCCGTGGCAAAGATCATCCCCTTCAGGCAGGAGCCGGAAATGACCCGGCAGGAAGCGTTTGCACAGCTTATAGAAATGCGAAAACGCTACAAGGGCAAACCGGGCTCGTTCAATATTCGTGAGGCAATTGAAGAAGGGCGAAAATAATGACCGACTATGTTTTTGATTCATCCTTTGCCGGTGCGCTGATCGTGCCTGACGAAAAGAATCCCAAAGTTGACAAGGTCTATGCCGCGATTGGCGAACGTGAAGAAATATTTGTCCCCCAGCTTTTCTGGTACGAAATCGCAAACATTTTCAAAAACCTGATTCGGCGCAAGCGTTATGCTTTTGACGACGTTCAGCAATTTTTTCCGAAACTGTCTGCCATCCGCTTAACCGGCGATGCTGAAACGGGAACCGCCTATTCGCAAAAGCTGTTGCGCCTGTGCGATGATTACAGCCTCAGTTCTTACGACGCGGCTTACCTGGAATTGGCGGGGCGCAAAAAAGCCGCCCTCTGCACCCTGGATGATCGCCTGCGCCTTGCCGCCCAAAAATACGGCGTGGCGATCCTGAAATAGGCCCTCGACGTGAATGCCGCCCTGCTGCGCCAATCGATCCGTGCCGCCGCCGAGGCGACGTTCTCCCGTTCCGGCGGCCCGGGCGGGCAGAACGTCAACAAGGTTAACACCAAGGTAACTTTGCGGCTGCGCCTCGCCGACATCGGCGGCCTTGCGGAAGCCGAGGTCGGCAGGGCCAGGACGGTGCTGGCAAACAGGATTACCGGCGAGGACGAAATCGTCATAAACGCTGACGAGGAGCGTTCCCAGCGCACCAACCTGGAACGGGCCTATTGCCGCCTGGAAGCACTCATAGCCGCAGCAGCCCGCCTGCCTAAACGCCGCCGCCCTACCAAGCCGTCGAGGGCGGCCCGCGAGCAACGGCTGGAGGCAAAGCGTATCCGCAGCCGGAAAAAGGCGTCAAGGCGGCTTGACCCTGGGGAATGAGCATGAGCGGAGCCATCCTTCTCGCCACTATCAACGCAAAGTGGATACACCCCTCGCTGGCCCTGCGGCTGTTAAAGGCGAACCTTGGCGGGCTGGAAAGCCGCTGCGACATAATCGAGTTCGCCTTGCGCCAGCCGCTGAGGGAAAAAATCGATCCGATCCTCGCCGCCCAGCCCAGGATACTCGGCCTCTCGGTTTCCGTCTGGAACCACGCCGCCACGCTTGAACTGCTTGAGGAACTGTGGGCGGCATGGGAAACGGGCGGTGGTCGGCCCTGCGTCGTCCTTGGCGGGCCGGAGGTGTCGTACCTGCCATCGGGGGCGGAACTGTTCAGGTACGCCGATTACTGTATCGCCGGGGAAGGGGAAATAGCGTTTCGCCAACTTTGCGAGGCGATTTATAGCGATGGAAACGCCAAAAACGCGCCTGGCAGTGATAGAATCGCCTGTTTGGAAGATGGGAAAGTTTTCTCTGAAACAAGAGAAAACTTTTCAGCGTTTTTCCCAAGCCGGGAATTACAGGTGGCGGACGTTACGCGCATTGAAAGCGGCTGCCGCTTATACACCGATGAAGACCTTCGCAAAAAGCTCGTGTACGTGGAGGCAAGCCGGGGCTGCCCCTTCTCCTGCGAATTCTGCCTGAGCGCAGGTTCCTCCCCGGTAAGGGAATTTCCCCTGGAGCCGTTTTTCGCGGAAATGGACGGCCTGATTGACCGGGGCGCAAGGACCATCAAATTCCTCGACAGGACCTTCAACGCCAACATCGACCGAGCCAGGGCGATCATGGAATATTTTCTGGGCAGGATTGGGCAAGGGGCGTCCCTGGTCGTCCATTTCGAGATGGTCCCTTCCCGCTTCCCGCCTGAGCTGATGGAAACCGCCGCCCGCTTTCCCCCCGGAACCCTGCGGCTGGAAATCGGCGTGCAGACCCTTAACCCGGAGGTTTCGGCCCGCATCTCAAGGCCGTCAAAGCCTGAGCAGGAACTGGCGGCGATCCGCCGCCTGCGGGAGACAACCGGGGCCATCATCCACGCCGACCTTATCGCCGGCCTGCCCGGTGAAGACATGGCATCCTTTGGCAGGGGTTTTGGCTTGCTTTGGGAGGCCCTCTCCCCGCCATCGGCAAACAGCCCCCGTTGCGAAATCCAGCTTGGCATCCTCAAGCTCTTGCCCGGTGCGCCGATTGCCCGGCACAGCACCGCCTTTGGAATGCGCTACAACCCCTCGCCGCCCTACGAGCTAATGGAAAGCGCCGCCATGCCGATGCACGATCTTGACCGCATAAAAAATTTCGCCCGGTTTTGGGAGATTGTCGTCAACCGTGGGCTTATCGATGTTGGCACTGCCTTTGGTGCCGCCAAAGGCGCAGTCCCTGTCTTTGACCGCTTCATGGCACTTTCCGATTCCCTTTTTACCCGGTTCGGGCGCAACTGGGGCATAGCCAAAAACGACCTAATGGAGGTTCTGCGTGAAAAATACACGGCGTGAAAACCTGGCCCTTTCGCTTTTCCCCACGCTTGCCGCCGCCGCTCTGCTGCTGGCTGTCTGCGCCGTTTTTTCCGGCTGCTACACCCTCAAGCAGGGAACAACCCTGCTGGGCTACCTGGGCAGGGCCGTCCCGCTGGAATCCCTGCTTGAAGATGAAAGCGACGAGGCAGAAGCAAGCCGCCGCTTTGTGGAGCGGGTGCAGGACATCCGCCGGTTTGCAACGGAAGAACTTGGCCTGAACCTGAGCAAGAACTACACCCGCTATGTAAGCCTCGACCGGGGCTACCTGGCTGCGGTGGTCTCGGCCTCGGCTGCGGATTCGTTCACCCGGCACGAGTGGAAGTACCCCGTGGTGGGGACAATGCCCTACAAGGGTTTTTTCAACGTCGGGGACGCACGCAAGGAACGGGCGAAGCTCGAAAAAAAGGGGCTGGACGTTTGGATTAGGGGCGTTGACGCATTCAGCACGCTCGGCTGGTTCAGGGACCCGCTGTACTCGTACATGCGGGACTATCCCCCCCAGCGGCTTGCCGATCTTATCATCCATGAATCTCTGCACGCAACCGTGTTTATCAAGAACCAGGTATCGTTCAACGAGGAGCTGGCGGAATTTGTCGGCAGCGAGGGCGCGCGGCTGTACATGGAGTCCCGTTTCGGTGCCGCTGACTCTGATGGCGATGAGGAAGAAAACCAGCGTTTTGTGGACTTTGTCAGGGGCCTGGTGGCGGAATTACAGGTTTTGTACAAGAGCGGCGCGGAGCGGGAGGAAATACTCAGCGAGAAGGCGCGGATTATCAAGGCCGCGCAAGAGCGATTCGATGAGGAATACGAAACCCGCTTTGCCAGCGAGAATTACCGTGGCTTTTCCACCCTGCCGGTAAACAACGCCTACCTGGAACTGTACCGCCTGTACCACGCCGACGATTCCTGCATTCCCGACCTGTTCAGGCGATCCGGCAAAAGCCTGCCGGAATTTATCGCCGCCGCCAAATCCATGCCGAAAAAAGGCCCCGCCGGACGGGAGAGGCTTGCGCAGGCGCTGGGGCTTCAGCCCTGAAAAGAAAAGCGTTTGCTCCCGCAAAGGCGCCGACGGCGTGCGTGCGTGTTGCAAAGAAGCCCGGCGAATTGTATCATATCAGGCAATGAGCCTTGCCAACCGGCTAACATTTCTTCGGCTACTCCTCGCCCCGGTGTTTTTTGCCGTCTACCTTTTACCCGTTTGGTTCCCGCAGCGGTTCGCCGGAAACGCGGCCCTGATCGTCGCGCTGTGCTGGGTGATTTTCGTCGTTTCCGAGATCACCGACATGTTTGACGGCATGGCGGCCCGGCGGCTTGGCCAGGCAAGCGACTTCGGCAGGCTTTTTGATCCCTTTGCCGATACCCTCATGCAACTGGGCTGTTTCCTCGCCTTTGTCGTCGACGGCATATTCCCGGCGGCACTGTTCCTCGTAGTGCTGTACCGGGAGTTTGGCATACTGTTTGTCCGCAACCTCATGTTGCGCAAAGGCGTTGCGATGGGGGCGCGGATAAGCGGCAAGGTCAAGACCGTCGCCTACATCGCCGCCGCCGCCGCCGCGCTCCTGTACGCCAGCCTGTGCCGCCTTGGCGTGGCGGAAACGGCGCAGCCAGTTTTCAAGACCGCCGTTGTCGCGGTTTTCGGCGTGTCGGTGCTTGTTTCGGTTCTGTCGTTTTTCGATTACCTTTCCGCGTATTTTCGGGTCCCGGCGAAGGATACTTAAAGTTAGGCGCAATACGGGCTAAGTTGGTTAGGGAATAATGGCAAGAATGCGGGTTTTGCATTAGTCTTTTCGAAAAAAAATGAGCACCGAACCACAGATTTACGGTTTTTGGGTGCCTGTCATCCCTGCGCCGTCAAAATTATAAAAGTGTCAGAAAAGCTAATCCTGCAATGAGCATTTTTTCCCCGCTTCCTTCTACATAGCCAAGCCTGAATCCCGAAGTATCCTTAATGTAATTTCCGTCTATATAGCCGACTCTGACACCATAAGAATTTTTAATATCATTTCCTTCAATATAGCCTATCCTGTTGCCAAAGGAATCTTTGATGCTATATACATCAACATAACCGATCCTGTTCCCGGATGCATTTTTAATATCATTGCCTTCTGAATAACCAATCCTGATGCCGCTTAAATTTTTAATAATCATATTTTCTACAAGATTGTGCCGTTAGCTGTAATATATACACTGTCTGTAGCGCAGGCCAGCTTGTGCCTGCGCTACAGGTCAGGTATTTAAACCGTGGAGGAAAGACTCTTAACTGCCTGTAGGCTTGATTTGGCTACCTCATGTTCAGGATTTAACTGCAAAGTCTTTTCCAGATCAGCACGCGCAAGATCCAATTGGTTTTTATAGCGGTATGCCTCACCTCGGAAGTAATAACTATCGGACTTGCTTGGGTCAAGTG
>JAISSG010000125.1 GCA_031273185.1 Treponema sp.
AGGCCTTGCTTATGTTATCATGCGCCTTTATTGCTCTTCGTAAGGCTGGTGCTATTTAGGGATAAGCTCTTAATAGAAATTTTATGTCAAGCGGTATATGCGCCGCTCAGAAACCGCTCACCCTCCTTTGCGCCTCCGCGTGGGCCTCTTCCCCCAGTCCCCCGTTCCCTATTCCCCGGCAAAATAGCTGTTGGCGATGGTGTCTTCCGGGTCGATCTCCAGCACGGCGCGGAAGAATCCCTCGGCTTCGGCCTTGTTGCTGGCTTTCAGGGCAAGCACGCCCATGTTGGATATTATTTTGACGTTCTCGGGATCGTGCCGCAGGGCCGCTTCCAGTTTTTGGCGGGCGCCTTTCAGGTCGCCGGTTTCCATGAGGCAGATGGCAAGCTCGTTGTAAACATCGCTGCCGCTGCCGCCCAGTTCCACGGCTTTGCCAAAAGCCCTGGCGCCGTCTTCCCAGCGGCCCATTTCTCGCAGCGCCCAGCCAAGGACAAACCAGCCGTTCCATACCGCCGGGTGCTGCTCGATGAATCTGTGTATGCGCTCCATCCCCGCCTCGCCCTTTCCCTGCCGGACCAGCTCATAAGCGGCGATGAAATTTTCGTCGTCAGGGCCGTTTTCGTCGATGCTCTTGATGATGGCACGGGCCTTTTCCGTTTTTGCCTCGTCGCCGCCGGAATCGGCGTATTCTAGAAAACATTCCCTCGCCCTGCGGAAGTCGCTGCGCCCAAGGTAGAAAAAGCCGGCGTTAAAAAAAACGTCGGGGAGAACGGGGTGCTGGGCAAGGGCGTCTGCGTAGGCGGCTTCTGCGGCCCGGAAAGCGTCGCCCGCTTCCGGCTTTTCATGCCGCTCCAGCAGGGCCGCCCGCTGCTCCAGAACAAGCGCCCGGTTGAGCGTCACGGCGGGCGAGGAGGGGAACAGGCCGCGCAGGGCATCGAGTATCTCCAGGGCAAGATCAAAGTCGCCGCCCTGCGCCTTGATGATCGCCGCCTCGGTAAATTCGCCCAGTATGCCGGGGCGAGCGGCAAGGACGAAACGGCGGTAGTAGTCGATCCATTCCCGCTTTTCCTTCCCCCCGGCGATGACCAGCAGCATCCCGGAAATGATCGCCTCCCATGAGAGTTCCTCAAGGTTGGGCTGTTCCTGGCCTGCGGGCAGTTCGACGGGTATGGGAATTGCCGGGTCAATGCAAAAGCCGTCCCCAGCCTGGCCGCGCAGGCTTTCCGGGACAGGGAGAAAGAAAACCCGCTGTTGGCGCTTGTCCGGCATGGGGATTACTGGCTGCTGTCGGCGCTGGTTTTGCCGCCCGTGGGCAAACGGCTGTCGGCTCTTATAGTGTTTAAATACTCGTTGATCCGCATTTTGTAGCCTGTCGGGATTTGGGCCTCGTCAAATACCATGACCAGGGCTACCATTTCTTTCTTTCCCTCAACGTCTTCGAAACGGACGAATTTGCCCTTGACCAGGAAGCTCTCCCTGGGATCGTCAAAGTCAAAGCGAAGGGCTGTTTCCTTGTTGACCAGGAATTTCGCGACGCCCATCATTATCATCTTGGCGCTGGAGAAGGACAAATCCCGCAGTATGCAGCGCCGGGGCACTCCCTGGATAAAGGCCGCGGTTTCCTTGGTAAGCATCTTGAGTTTCCTCTGCGTTTCCGCGGTAAGGACGATCCGCTCGTCCTTGCGTCTTGCGGAATTCACGTTGGCGTCCAGTACCCGGCCCACAATCTCTATGAGGTCGTCGGGCGGGCGCTGGGTAAACTGTATGGTCAAAAGGGAGATGTCAAGGGAGTTTTTGTAGGGAATTGTGCTGACCACTCGCCCCGCAACAAAGAACGTTACCGGGCTTGTCACTTCGGCATTTTTGAAGCACAGGCGCAGGCTTATCAGGTTGTTGGCCTGCTGCAGTTTTTCCAGCAAGCCTGACTTAATGTTGGCAACGATTTTTGCCCCCTCAAAGGAAGTCGTGTATAGGACACAGGGCCAAAAATCGCTTCCGCATTTCAGATGCACCTGCTCGGTAAGAAGACCGGTCGCCTGGAGCATATCTTTGGTAAAGGTAACTTCAATTCCCTTAAATCGCTCGTAGTAAGCAGCGACCTTTTGCGCCGTTATGATACTCATCAGTTTTTCACCTTACATATCGTATAGATTATTCCGCCACCGAGTCAATAAACGGCGGATTTTCATTTTTCCTGTATTCGTCCAGCACAAGCCCCTCGTCAGGCTGGGTGCGGCCCTGTCCGCCAAGAAGCCCCATAAGGTAGTCCTGGTCGAACAGTTTCGCCAGATCGTCAGCCTGGGCGCGGGTAAAGTACATATGGATCAGCATGTTCTCCAGCCGGTCGTCCCTGTTATTGCCGGCGGATGATTTTTCTACCTCCTTTGCGGGACGCATAAGGGTGGCAAAAAACGGCGCTTCCTCCCTAAAACGGTAGCCCAGCTCTATGACGGGATAAGAGACACGGGTCTTGCCGAACTTGAAGGTTTCCCATTCCAGGCACCCCTTTGTTTTTCCATACGCCGCCCTTGTTTTGCCGTACCTGTCCACCAGATTCCTCTCCGTATAGTCCTCTTTGTAGAGATCAAGGGCCTCGGCAAACTGCCTCCGCATGTTTTGGTCCCAAAACTGCCGGTAAGTAGCAAGTTGGTACTTGAATTCCAGCGCCACGGCGTTCAGCCTGGGGTAAAAAACCACCCCAACCTCATTTTTGTTGAGTTTTAGCGAAAACAGGCGGTCAAATTCAGCCTCTATGGTACCTGCGGAAACAGGGTCAGCATCGGCTGCCATGTTGGGGTATTTTTTTGCGGAATCAACGGAGCCGCAGGACAGCATGAGAAAAACGGCTGCCCCCGCCAGCGCCGCGGGCAAGAAAGGTCTCATTGGCTGATTATACCAGTTAAACGAGAGAATGTGAAGGTTCTGTTTCCCCGTGGCGTGACGCCCCAAAATAAAACCCAACCAAAAGGAACGGTTGACAACCCAAAAGCCAGTCGGCTACAATTAAGTGTACTGAGTATGCCCGTTTTTTCCGATAATTTAGGGAAGAAATATGCGTTTGTATACGGGAGCGGTTCATGGCGTTTGATAAAAAAACCTCAATGTATTCCGATCACGGTGCCTACGGCTCGGCGGAAGAACTTGACGCTTACGGCGTATGGGTAAAAAGCGAGCCGCAGGATTTGGCATCAAGTCTGGCGGACGCTGTGGGTGTTGGTTTTGGCGAGGGGCCCATGCCTTTCGAGGAGGACTATGACACCGGGTACGACAGCATGGGAGTCGGAGGGGTGGATCTTTCCGATATCGACGGCGAAGCTCCGCATCTTGGCCTTGGCATGGGTGATTTTACGTTTACCAGCTATGAGGACGAGGCGGAAGTTGAAGAGGACCAGGGAATCCAGGACGGGGTGTCCAACCAGATTTTGGCGAAAATAGCCGACGAGCTTTCATCGATCAGGTTGGAGCTAACGACAATCAAGAATGAATTTACCGAAATTCGCATGGAAAGCGGCAGGAACGAGGCGGAGCGCGACGGTTCCGACGGCGGCTTTTTTTCAGAGGGGGACGATGAAAAGATCGCCCTTACCGGCGATGAGATGGACACGATCCTCACGTCCCCCGATTTTTCCGGCGAGGAGGAGTTTGCCTTTGATTCCGGGCGGGAGGCAGACGCGGTCCGGCTGAGAAAGATCTCCGAGCAAAATGAGGCGTCGGAGGTCAGCGCGGCAGGCGACGAATCGCAGGACGGGGAAGAGGAAGAAGAAGTAATCGATATTGATCTTGACAACCTGGGGATAGACCTGGACGCTGAAATAGAAAAATTGGAGATGGAAGCCCAGGCCGAAACGCCGGAAGCAAATGAATTGGCGCGGCAGGATGAGCAGGACGAAGCTTTCCAGTTAGCCGAGGATATTTCTTCTTTTGACACCCTTGGCGAGATCGACGAAATGAGAAACCTTCACCTTGAGGGGGTTGAGCATCTTTCGCCGATTCCTGACGATGCCAGCTTCCTTGAAGAGTACTCTTTTACCGAAGAAAGCGCGCCGGATCTCGGTTTTGGCGACGCTCCCTTTGACCTTGATTTTCCCGGCGAAAGCGCCCTGGGACTTGATGACGAATTAGCCGGTGAAAACCAGTTTGCCCCCCTGGATCTTTCAGACGTGGTAATTGATGAGCCTAATCTTTCCGCCGGGCTCGACGAGCCGGAGCTTGACGTGCCGGAGTTCGACGGGCTTTCTTTGGAAGATTCGGTGCTGGACGACATTTCGCTGGATGCGAAAGAATTTGAAACGAGCATTGATCTGGGCATCCAAGACGACAGCCTTGCCCAGATAATCCCCGAGGGCTTTGAATTGGAGCAACAGGAAGAAGCGGCGGCTCCCTTTGACGACGATTTTGAGATTATTGTCGAAAATGACGCGGAAATTGCAGCCCAGCCGGAAAGCCCCGGCAAAGGCAAAGCCCCGTCCGGCAAGACCTCCGATATTTCGCCGGATTTGAAGAGCGAATTAAAAGACGTGCTTAGCTACATGGATCATCTCCTGGAATCCCTGCCGGAGGAAAAAATTGAGGAATTCGCAAAATCCGAGCACTTTGACACATACCAAAAAATTTTCAAGGAATTGGGACTGGCATGAAACCCTGTTTCGTGGTAGCGGCGCCCAATAGCGGCATTAAATAGAGGTGGCGGCTGAATATGGGACTCTTGGGCAGGCTTGCGGCCAGGAACAGTCCTGATAACAACAGCGCCGGATCGCGAGGCATTCAAACAGCTATCAGTAATTTTCACCAGAGGAACCCGCTGTTTCACTGTGTGGTCATGCATTTCAATAACGATCAACAGCAAAGTGTTTCCGGCATTGCCCGGATGGCGGCCTCCCACGGCGTGGCGTGCTTGAGCCTGCATGACGGAAACGGCCTAATCCTGCTTCCCGGCAGGATCGACAAGGAACTTTTTTCGCACCAGCTTGCCAGGAGCACCGGCTCCACCGTGCTTTTCCAGTTCAGCGCAGATTCGCCTTCCCTGGCCTTTGAGACACTGAGCCCCTACCTTCAGTGAGAAATCTTCAGTGAGAAATTTTCAATGGCCGATTCGGATCACGTGAACGCGCTTGCCGCAAGGCTCCATTCCAGGTACCAGCCCCAGGCTGAGGCCGACCGTTACATGGGGGCGCTTGCCATTCGGCCCGATGCCGAATATTTCATCTTTATCGAACCGGGGCTGGGCTACCTGATCCAGGCGCTGAAAAGGTTGCGCCCGGAAAGCAAGGCCGTTGTTCTCCACGTCGGCAGCGGTTTCCGCGAGGCGCAATGCCTTTGCCCCGATGTTCCCGCCTGGTACCCGGACAGCGGTATCGGCGTGCAGGAATTCCTTGGGGGCGAGATTCCCGACACGGCCACGGTGCAGATCATCGAGTGGAAGCCCAGCGTCGGCGTTTTTGGGGATAGCTGCCTCAGGCTTGCCCGGGAAAGCGCCGAGTTTGCCAAACGCGCGGCGGCCAGCCGAAGAACCGGCGCGGCCTTTGGCAGGAGGTGGCTGAGGAATTTTTTTCGCAACATGGAGTTGCTGCGGGAGGCGGTGCTGTACAAGGCGATGAACGCGCCGGTTGTCATTACCGGGTCGGGGCCAGGCCTCGAAGCCGCCCTGCCGCAGATTCTTTTGCGCAGGGAAGGCCTTTTTGTCATGGCCGCATCGTCGTCGGTTCCGGCGCTTGCCGCCGGCGGCATTGTGCCGGACATGGTTGTCAGCACGGACGGCGGCGGCTGGGCGCTGCTGCATCTGCATGCCTGCTTTCGCCGCCAGGATTTGCCGAGGCCAGCTTTGTTGGCCCTGGGCCTTACAGCCGCGATCCCTTCCCAATGCTCGGCGGTTCCCATCCTGCCCATAAGCGACGGCAGCCTCTGGCAAAGCATCGCGCTGAACGCCGCCGGTATCCCGTCGGCGCTGGTACCCCAGCGGGGAACGGTAACGGCCACGGCGTTGGAACTGGCGATGGCATTAAGCGACGGCGGCATTTTCCTTGCCGGCATGGACCTTTCGCTCAGCGACATACGGAGCCATGCCCGGCCCTACGGGTTTGATCATATTTTTTTCGGCAGCGCGTCGAGGTTCAGGCCAGTGTACTCGCAGTATTTTGCGCGGTCGAGCGACATCCGGGCGGGGGGCAGCCACGAGGTGTATGCCGCATGGTTTAACAGCCGTCTCTCGGCCTGGCCCCGGCGGATTTATTCCCTGGGCGGCAATCATGTGGTTTTTGAGAAGGGCCTGCCTACAAAGCCTCTGGAAGCCGGAGGGCGAAGTGGCGGCGGCGTTTTCAAAGCGGTCGCGGTGCAAAGCCCCCCCCAGTCCCGCCGCAGGCTGGCCTTTGAGGCGCTGGCCGCCGCGTTGGGCGAAGAGCGATACTCCGCGACGCTGGCTGGCGAGCTTGCCCCCTTGCTGTTCCCCGCGCAAAAACAAGCGTCGGCGGCTGAAATCACCGAGGCATTGCGCGACATTGCCGCAAGGTATGGGGGGCTGGCCGGTGGATAAGGGCCCTTGCTTTGAGCGCAACCTCCTCGCCCTCTCGCCCTTGAACCCCTCGCTGTGCTCCCGCCTTTCCGCCGCCGCGACAACCCTCAACCGGTACAAGTTCCAGGAGTCCGCCACCGGCGAAATAATACCCGCCCTTGTCGGCCAGGCCGGTTCAGCCCGCCCCCTCCACTCGATGGTTGATCCCCGGAAGGAGGCAGTGCGGCTGGTGTCCGCCCTGAACAGCGACCAGCCCAATAAAAACGAGAAAAATTTTATTGTTTTTCTTGGCCTTGGGGCGGGCCTGGCGCAGGAAGCGGCGCTCAGTTCAGGCGGCGCATCGCGCATTCTTGTAATCGATTTTGACATTGACGGCATCGCCGAGCTGCTGTGTTCCCGCGACTACGCCGCCGTTTTGGGAGATCCCCGCTGCACCCTGCTGGTAGACCCAACGCCCGGCATCATTGAAAGCACGATATTCGAACTGTACCTTCCGGCCCTCTGCGGCGATATCAAGATGCTGCCGCTTCGCGCCAGAATTGAATTGGGCAAAGCGGACTTCGGCGCGGCAAGCGGCGCGGTGCAACGGACAATCGAAAAAGTGTCATCGGACTATTCCGTGCAGGCGCATTTTGGCATGCGCTGGTTTGCCAACATCATCCGCAACCTTGAAACTGCCAAGGAACAGGATCGCGGCATCAGTTCCATAAGCGAAGCGGCGATCTGCGCCGCCGGGCCATCCCTGGATATGCAAATTCCGCTTCTGCTTGAACAGGAGCTTGCCGGGCAAAAACCGTTTCTCATCAGTGCCGACACCGCGCTTCCAGCCTTGCTGCACCAGGGGCTGAAGCCCGACGCGGTTGTTTCCATCGACTGCCAGCACATCAGCTACTATCACTTTGTCGGCATGGCATGCAGGGACGTTCCGTTGTTTCTCGATATCGCCAGCCCGCCCCTGCTGTCAAGGTTTTCCGCCAGCCCGTTTTTTTTCTCCGGCGGCCATCCTTTGGCGATCTATGTCTCGCAGCAATGGCGCCCCCTTCCACTGCTGGACACCTCGGGCGGCAACGTTACCTACGCCTGCCTGTCCCTTGCGGAGAGTCTTGGGGCGCAGCGGATAACCGTGTACGGCGCGGACTTTTCCTATCCGGCGGGCAGGACGTATGCCAGGGGCACGTACATACACGGGCTTTTTGGGCGAATGCAGGAACGCCGCAGCCCGTTGGAGTCGCGGTTTTCCGCCTTTCTCTACCGCAGTCCCTTCCTGCCCCCGCAAACCGCCGATGCCCCCGCTTCCTGCCGCGAGACGGCGCAGTTGCGTTCTTACCGCAGGCGCTTTGAGGAAAAGGCATCCCGCATGGAAGCGAAGATAACCGCCGCGCCGGGCCTTGGGATGCCGCTGGCGTTTTCAGAAAAAGCCCCCGGCACAGGCGCAGGCGCAGGCAAAAACGCCGCCAGCCCTTTTGCCCCCGGCAAGGCGCTTGCGGGTGCGGGCCAATTTTTGGAGCGATACCGCCAGGACATAATCAGCCTGCCGGTGCCAGGCGAGAATGGAAATGCCAGCGCGTACCTGCGGCATCTCAGCGAGAACCAGCGCCGCATTTTCCTGACCCTGCTGCCCCAGGCGGCGGCAATCAAACATCGCCTGCCCGAATTGGCAGCAGGCGACCTGATCAACGAAGTTAAGCGTTACTGTGTTAATGAGATAGACCGGGTCTTGAACAGGGGATAGGGAATAATCTCCAACAGAGGC
Organism: Treponema sp.; assembly: GCA_031273185.1. The sequence continues at coordinate 8,262 of JAISSG010000125.1, forward strand.
GCATCGAACCGCAGATCGGAAGCCCGACGGT
>JAISSG010000005.1 GCA_031273185.1 Treponema sp.
TCCTCAAGAGCTTCGGGGCTTAATGCCCTCCCATCTATTCTACTCATGTAGTGACTATATGTTCTTTTTGAACATTTGTCTACTATGTTTATTTGTTTATTGCCGGGTCAGTAATTCGTTTTTGTTAATGCCTTATTTATATATTTTTCTAAAATATATTGTATTTTGTATTTCGCATAACAGGATTGTAAACGCTTCGCCGCCTGTTCGGCGGCTCGGGCTCCGTTCGCCTAGGTCGGCTACGCCTCCCACGCCTCACTCTGCCACAGTTTGCCAGCCCTGGACTTGCTCAGCAAGCCCTTATCCGGGCTGGCAAACCGTCGTTTACAACCGAAACGAATATCAACACCAACACGCCAAGATAACGAACAACAGCCCCACTCACTCCTTGTTTAAGCTGAAAGTATGTCTTTCTCGGCGATCTTAAGTACCTTGGTGGGGCATTTTTCCACGCAGGCACCGCATGAATTGCATTTGCTGTAATCCACCACGGGGATGTTGCTGCCAAGGTCGATGCACTGCTGCGGGCAGTTCTTCACGCACAGGTTGCACTTGATGCAGGCAACCTTGCATATCTTTGGCCCAACTTTGGGACTGCGGTTGGAGCAAAGCGCCGTCGCGCCTTTCTGAGAAGCGACGACCGGCTTCAGCAGGGCCTGGGGGCACTCGGTTATGCACATGCGGCAACCGGTGCATTTTGAAAAATCCACCACCGGCAGGCCCTTTTCCGTGTCCATGCTGATGGCATCAAATTTGCACACCTTCACGCAGTCGCCAAAGCCAAGGCAGCCAAAGGAGCAGAGCTTGGTGCCGCCGGTGGAGAGCTTCGCGCCCCGGCAGGTCGCAAGGCCGATGTAGGTTCCCTTCTGCGGCGCATGGAGGTACGAGCCCTGGCAGGCGAGCACCGCCACGACCTGCTGCATGTCCCCGCCGGACATCCCGGTAAGGGCGGCAAGCCGTTCCGCCACGGCGGCGCCGCCGACGGTACAGGAGCTAATGCCGGCGCTTCCGTCGGCAATGGCAACGGCGTAGTTTTCACAGCCGGGAAAACCGCAGGCGCCGCAGTTGGCGCCGGGCAGCGCATCCCGCAACTGCCCAACCAGCGGGTCCTGCGGCACGGCAAAGAAATCGCGGAAAAAGCCCAGGGCAAGCCCAAGCGCAAAGGCGAGAGCCAGGGCAAACCCGGCGGTAACCAGTATAATGTAGATTGTACCACTCATTGTACCAACCCCTTAAAGCCCATGAAAGCTATCGAAAGCAGGGCGGAAGCCGCAAACAGTATCGGCGTTCCCTTGAGAAAAGCCGGCACCGGGCAGGTCCTCAACCTGTTCCTGATGCCCGCCAACAGCAGCATGGCAAGCAGGAACCCCAGAGCCACGCCGATAGCGTACACCACCGATTCGAGGAGATTGTAACCGTTGCTAATGGCATTGAAGGTTACCGCCAGTATCGCGCAGTTGGTGGTGATGAGAGCCAGATAAATCCCCATCGACTTGTACAGCGACGGCACCATTTTCTTGAGGAAGAATTCCACCAACTGAACCAGGGAGGCAATGACCAGAATGAAAACCAGGATTTGCAGGAACACCAGCCCCCTCGGCTCAAGGATGAACTTGTAAATCGGCCAGGTGACGCAGGTTGCCAGCACCGTCACAAACGTCACCGCCAGGCCCATGCCCAGGGACTTTTCCTCGTCGGTGCTCATCCCGATGAGGGGGCACAAGGCAAGGAAGCCCATCAGTACTATGTTGTCAATCAAAAATGCTTTGATAAATATTGTTATAAGGTTCATGCCTTCCCTCCATCATTGGCAACACCGCAACAGCCGGTGCTTTCCGTCGAGCAACCAGCACAACCGGCGGCTTTTTCAGCGGCAGCCGGATCCTTCAGCCGGGACTTGATAAACAGGTTAAGCGAAATGAACAGGGAAAAAACCAGGAAGCCGCCCGGAGGCAGGACGAAAAAGATGATCGCCTGGTAGCTGTCGGGGAGCACCTGAAAGTCAAGGATAGTGCCGTTCCCCAGAAGCTCCCGCACCAGGGAGATACCGACAAGCACCCAGGTGTAGCCCAGCCCCATCCCAAAGGAATCGAAGACAACGTCGGCTATAGGCTTCTTTGAGGCAAAGCCCTCAACCCGGCCCATGATGATGCAGTTGACCACGATGAGCGGGATGAATACCCCCATCGCCTCCGAGAGGGCGGGAAACCATGCCTTGAGCACATAGTCGATGACCGTGGTAAAGGCGGCGATGATAATGATGAAAATCGGGATACGGATAGATTCGGGGATCAGCTTGCGGAAGATGCTGATCACCAGTTCCGACATCAACAGCACGAAAGTCATGGAAAGCCCCATGCCTATCCCGTTGGCAACCGACGTTGTTACCGCCAGGGCGGAACAGAGGCCGATCATCAGCATCAGCAGGGGATTTTCGCGGACAACGCCATTGGTAAAAATCTTAAACAGGCGGCCCCCTTCGCTGGGGCGTACCGCCGTGGAACCATTGCTCATTCTGCACCTCCTTCGGTGGCGGAAGACACTGCGTCAACTTCATCACCGGCAAACCAGGCGGTCACGGCGATGCCCGCCGCCTTTACCGACGAGGCGACGGCCCTGCTGGTAATGGTGGAAGCGGTGATCGCCACGATATCGTTCTTTACCACAAAGGGGTCGCTGGTATTTTTCCCGGCAAACTGGCCGGGAAAGGTAAGGCCCCCTGCACGGTCAACAAAATACGACGACTTGACGGCGTTTGCCCCAAGGCCGGGGGTTTCCGTCTGCGCCAGTATCTTGACCCCGGTTATCGTCCTTTCGGCGCTGACCCCGACCATCATGACTATCGGGCCGCTGTAACCGTCCTTGGAAAGCCTCAGCGCCACGCCGACCGGCCTGCCGCCCCGTATCGCCTTGAAGGCGCTATGAACAGTAACGGAGGCATCAGGGCTGACGATTCCCGTCGCCAGCTCAAAGCTGTCCGCATCGGGGAAGATATCCTTGAGCGCCTTCTGCAAATTTGCCTCTTCCTGTATGTCTATTATTGGCTTTGTGCCGGTATACACAAAGGCAAGCATCACGCAGGCGGCCGTTGCAAAGACGGCAAGCACCAAGCCAAGTTTCACCATGCTACCGATGTTTTTCATTTCGCGGCCCCCTTCTTCTTTGGTACAAAGCCGTATTTCCGGGGAAGGATTTTATTCAGGAAGGGAACGGCGCAGTTCATGATCAGTATTGAGTAGCAAACCCCTTCGGGGTAGGTTCCAAATGCGCGGATCAGCATCGTGAGGAGTCCCGCGCCGATGCCGAAAATCACCTTGCCCCAGGGGGTAAGCGGCGCCGTAACATAATCGGTGGTCATGAAGACCGCGCCAAAGAGCAATCCCCCCGAAAGAACGGCAATGAGCGGGTCATGGCCCAGCGCGATGGCAACGACAAACGCCGTGGCCAGCATGGAAAACGGCGCGCGCCAGTCGATGGTCTTGGTGGCAAGGAGGAAGATGCACGCGGCAAGGATCAGCGGAGCAGAGGTCTCCCCCGAGCTGCCCTCGTGGAACCCAAAGAACATCTCCTTTACCGTATCCAAGTACTCGCTCGTCGTGAACGTTTCCTTCATCTCTTTCCAGTATTTACCGCCCGATTCCGCGACCTTGCCCAGCAGGGACGCCCCGCTGGTGGCATCGGGCAGTTCCGGGGGAAACAACCCCTCGGGCGGCGCGTGCCAGGTTGTCATGGCCGCAGGGAAGCTCATCAGGAGGAAGGCCCTGCCGACAAGCGCGGGGTTGAACACGTTCGCCCCCAGCCCGCCGAAGAATTCCTTTGCAACAACGATGGCAAACACACTGCCCAGGGCGGTCATCCACGGCGGCATGGACGGCGGGACAACCAGCGCAAGCAGCAGCCCGGTAATAACCGCGGACAGATCGTTTGCCCGGACCTGCTGGCGGGTGGCGAGCCTGAAAAGGGATTCGCTGGCAACCGCCGCAACCACGGAAACGACGATGTTGATCAGGGCGGGCAGCCCGAAGATAACCACGCTGAACGCGGAAACCGGCGCAAGGGCAATCAGCACGTTCCTCATCAACGCCCTGGAATTCACCGGCGAAACGATGTGGGGGCTGGATGCCAACAGTAACGGAGGGGCAGCGGCTTTTTGGCTGCCAGTTTTTATGTCATCCATAATGAATCCTTATGATTTTGCGGGCGGCTTTGCGGCGGCTGCCTGCCGCATCCGCAGGCGCTGCTTGCCGACGCGGAACCGCTGCACCAGTTTTATCCTTGACGGGCAGATGTAGGTGCAGCCGCCGCATTCAATGCAGTCCATAAGCCCGGCCTTGACCGCATAGTCCAAATCGCCTGCCTCAAGGCTGTTGTTCATTATCACCGGGGTAAGGCGGCAGGGGCAGTTACGCAGACAGCGCCCGCAGCGGATGCAGTAGCCTTCCAACTCGGCGACGGTCTCTTCCTTTGTCAGCAGGATGATGCCCGAGGTGTTTTTCTGGATAGGCACCTCAAGCGAGGAAACCGCCGAGCCCATCATGGGGCCGCCGTACAGTATCTTGGCAAGCCTGCCGTGGTCAATATCAACCGGCAGGTCCTTGAGGCAGGTGCCGATGGCGGCGCGGATGTTTTTCGGGGTCTTGCAGGCGCCGCCGGAAACCGTCAGGTCGCGGTCAACGAGGGGCTTGCCCAGCTCGAACGCCTCGGCGATGGCGATGGTCGTGCCGACGTTCTGCACGATGCAGCCCGCGTCCATAGGCAGGCCGCCCGACGGCACTTCCCTGCCGGTGAGGGCGGTAATCAGCATCTTCTCGCCGCCCTGGGGGTAGCGGGTTTTGCACAGCCCGATGGAAATCCCGCCGGAGATGTCGGCGGGTATTGTCCCTGCCTTCAGCTCCTTTTCGATCGCGGGGATAAGCTCTTTCTTGTTGTCCTCCATGCCGATGATCGCGCGCTTTATCCCGGTGATCTTCATTATAGTGGCAAGGCCCTTCACCAAAAGGCGGGGCTTTTCCGTCATCGCCGCCTCGTCGGTCGTCAGGTACGGCTCGCACTCCGCGGCGTTGGCGATAAGGATGTCAACGGTCTTGCCAGGCGGCGGCGAAAGCTTGACGTGGGTGGGAAAGCCCGCGCCGCCCATGCCTATGAGCCCCGCCTCCCGTATCCGCGCAAGGGCTTCCTCCCTGGTGCAGGAAAACGGGTCGAGGGGCGGCATGAACTGCTCGGTATTCTGGGACGCGTCAACGTCTATGACGACGCACAGCCCCTCGGTGTTGTTCGACTGGACCCTTGGCTCGATTTTTGCAACCTTGCCATTGACCGACGCGTGCACCGGCACGGTCATGGGGCCCGGCGACGCCGCGTCGGCAATTTTCATGCCGCGAACGACCGCATCGCCCACGCTGACCAGGCTCTTGTTCGGCGCCCCGAAGTGCTGGTTGACGGGGATTGCCACCTGCTTGGGCAGGGGAACCTTTTCTACCGGCTTGCCCTCCGTGGCGTGCTTGTGCGTGGGAAGGGTCAAGCCTCGCTTGAAAGTGTAAACGCTCATCAAAATACTCCAATGGACATACTTTTGGAAAAGCTTATGGAAACCATACCTGGAGTATACCTTAAAGAAAAATAATGATCAAGCAGACAAAGACGAGAATTCTTATGCCTGGGGCTGCCTCACGTTTATGTCCGACTGGTTGATGGTCAGCTTCCCGTCCGCTTTCCGGGTGGCGATTTGCTTGAAGTAGTTGAAATATTGCTTGTCCATGATGGCGATGTGGGTAAGAATCCACTCCTTCAGGAACTTGGTAAAGTCCATGAGCGCCAGTTTCTTGCTGGACCTGAAGTTCTTGACGTTGTCAACAACGGCCAGAACAAAGGCGTCATGGGCCTTTTTATGCTCCGCGTAGCCGGGGAATTTGGTGTGGATCATTATCTTTTCTTCCGTCATGAAATGAACCTTGACGTACTGGACCGCCTGCTGTATCACCTTCGCAAAATATGCCGCCTCTTCTTCCTCGTTGCCCGTTACGTGATTGAACAAATCGTTGACCAGGTTCAGCAATCCCTTGTGCTGATCGTCAATGATCCTTACTCCCACCGAAAATGTCGGGGACCATGTGATCAATTCTGATTTACCCGTAGCCATCCTATTTCACTCCAGAAAATACAAAATATTGAGCTTGCCCCAAAACCTGGCGCTTTTTGGAACAACCCATATATATTATATCGGCAAATCCCACAAGAATTAAAGACCAAATGGCTGTTTACAAGCCAAAACGCTCGGTCAGTTCCTTGAGGTGGCTGCCGATAAAAAGCGCCCCGTAGATGGTCAGCGCCATGCCGATGGTAATGCCCACGGGAATAAGGAACGACATCCCCGCAGCGAGGGCGACCCTGTTGAAATCCAGGCCAAAAAAGGCCGTTGCCAGCGAAACCAGCATCACCAGGCCGGCGATGACCCAGCCCCTGGTGGAAAAGCCGCCCGCAACCTCCGCCTCCCGGTCATCCAGGACATCGCCCTGCTCGACTGCCACCATTGCCATGACGGCATCTTCCAGGCCGGGCGAGGGCGGCATGAAATCGCCCCGGAACAGGTCCCGGCAGACCTCGAAACGCTCGACTTCCTGGGCGCAGTCCGGGCAGAGAAGGAGGTGCAGGCCGACCTGTATTTGCGCCAGCAGGGGCATCTCGTTGCGCTCCCCGCCTGAGTATTCGTAGACTTTGTCCAGTATCTTCGCACAGCTCATGTCAACCTCTCCAGTTTCTCCCTCAACAGCCTCTTCGCCCTGAACACATGGGACTTGATCGTGTTTACCGGGAAGCCGGTAATCGCCTCAATCTCCTGGTACGAGCGGTCATAGAAAAAAAACAAGTCAATGCAGACACGGTAACGCTCCGGCAGTTCCTCCAGCGAAGCCAAAACCGCTTCCCGCGCCGCGCCGCGGATCGCCATGCGCTCCGGCGTGTCGTCATGGAACGGCTCGGCGCCCGTATCCTCTACCGCCGCAAGGCTCTGGTATTCCTTCCTGCGGTTTACCCCGCTTGCCGCCGTGTTATAGGCGATTTTGTACAGCCAGGTTGAAAACCGCGACCGCCCCTCGAAACGGGAAAGGCTGCGGTACACCTTGAGAAACACCTCCTGGGTAAAATCGGAGGCATCCTCGGCGTTGCGAAAAAAACTCAGGCCCATCCCGTAAACGGGCCGCTCGTAGCGCCGCACCAGAAGCCGGAACAGATCCTTCTGCCCCGAAACAATCTGCCCAACAATAACCTGGTCGCTGTAGCCCCCCTCAGGAAGGGAATCCCCTGCCTCATGGTTCATGCGGCCTTGTCGCCGCGTTTTATGGCATAGTACGCCAAAAGGCCTATGCCCATGGACAGGGGGATTATCCCGCCCAATAGCCCATAGGTGGGTCCCGTTACCACTGCCAAAAACACGGTCAGCGTAAGCCCCACGCTGCCCAGGAGCAGCCCGGCAAGCAGACTGAACGAAAGCAGGTCGAAAGCAGGCCTGGCGTAGTGCCCCGCATTGATAAGCAAGGTGCGCCGCCGGTGGTTCCAGAGCAGGTAGAAGAAAACCACCACCGACCCCATCACGATACCGACGATGGGAATTATGGCAATCAGTACCTGGGCCGCGGCGGATGTAATCTGCTCCATGCAACTATCCATTATATACCATAATCCGCATTTTGTCTATCGGCTATACTGTAAAGACGCGGGAATCATGGCCAAGTTGCAAAAGCTATTCTACGATCATCAGATCGCCAAAATACAGGGCCTCGATTCTCCCAAGGCGCAGCAGGGCGTTATAGCCGCGCAGAATTTCCGCCTTGGCGGTATCCTCGTCCAGGCCGGCTATCGCATCCGCGGAAAGCGATGAAAAGTACCCCGTAGCGATGGAGCGAAAATCGCCGAGGTGGGAAGCAAGCTCCTCGGTAAAGGCGCGGTCGCCCGCCGGGTAGGGAAAACTGATTGAAAGGATGAGCGTGGCGGGCGGCTGGCCGGATGTGGGTATCCTGAGCCTGCCGATGCCGGAAAACACCCCGACTTCCCCGTCGCCAAGGCTTGAGGCCGGGACGGAGCCGCCCTGCCCTCCCCGCCCGGAACTGCCAATGCGGAACAACGGCCCGGAAGCTGCGGGGCGCAAAAGGGCATAGAGACTGCCCGCAGCCAGCACCAGCACCAGCGCGACAACCAGCGCCATAACGACGCGGTAGAAAACCAGCAGCCCCTTTCTTTTTGCCAGGGGAGTAATCTCTCGTCTCAAACCCGTTTCCTGCCTCCGCTCCCATTGTGCGAAATCTTGCGGAAAAATTCCATACCCACTACAATGAAGCCTTATGCCCATGGAACTTTTAGCCCCCGCAGGATCGCCGGAGGCGCTGGACGCCGCCATCGGGGAAGGGGCGGACGCGGTGTACCTGGGGCTGAAGAATTTCAACGCCCGGTTGCGGAGCGCCAATTTTGCGTATTCCCAGTTTGAAGCCGCCCTGCGCTCCCTGCGGCGCATGGGGAAAAAGCTGTACGTCACGGTAAATACCGTTTTTGAGCAGCGCGAGGCAGACCGGATGTACCAACTGCTCAAGTACCTTTCCACCGTGGGGCCGGACGCGCTGATCGTGCAGGACTTTGGCACCGTGGCGATGGCCCGCTCCGAGTTTCCCGGCCTGAAACTCCACGCCTCCACCCAGATGAACATCGCGTCCGGCAGGGGTGCCAACGCCCTTTCCCGGCACGGCGTTTCCCGGGTGGTGCTGGCGCGGGAACTGAGCCTTGCGGAACTGCGCTCGGTGCGGGCCGAGACCAACATGGAACTGGAGGTTTTCGTGCACGGCGCGTTATGCGTCAGCGCGTCGGGCATCTGCCTGTTTTCCAGCTACCTCGGCGGCAAGTCCGCCAACCGGGGGATGTGCACCCAGGCGTGCCGCCGCATGTACCACCGGGGCGAGGAGCACGGCGGCGATCTGGAAAGCGGGTACTACTTCAGCCCCGCCGACCTCCAGCTTCTTGAGCACACCGGCGACCTTGCCGATGCCGGGATAAACGCCCTGAAGATCGAGGGCAGGATGAAAAGCGCCGACTATGTGGGCGCGGTTGTCGCCGCCTACCGGCTGGTGCTGGATGCCATCGAAACGGGCGACGGGGAAAAAATACGGCAAAGCATCGCACGGGGGCAGGAGATTCTGCGGGGCGACTTTGCCCGCAGCAAGACCACGTTTTACTTTGACACGATAGGGGCGGAAAGCCGCACGGACTGGCTGAACCCCGCCCAGAGCGGCGGCACGGGCATAAGCCTTGGGACGATTCTCAAAACGCAGGGCAGGGGCGAGGAGCGGCTGGGCTTTGTCTCGGCCTCACCCGATGCGGCAATACCCGGCGTGGGGGATTCGATCCGGCTGCACCGCAGTGACGACTCCGAGCGGGTGACGCACAAGGTAAGCCACGCCGCCGGCGAAAACGGCGGCTGCTGGCTTTCGATCCCATCGGGTTTTGGGAAAGGCGATCAGGTGTACCTTATCCAGACCAAGGCGACGGCAAAACGCCACAAGCCGGTAATTGCGCGTAACGCTTCGGAAAAGAGCCGCTCGCCGGGCTTTGACAAAGCGCCGCTGCCGCCACTGCCGGAAAAGGCCGCCAAAAACGCAGCCGCCTTCCCCGACGGGCTGTATGTGGCGGTTTCCCGCACCGAAGACCTGTACGTCGTGCAGTCGTCCCGCCCGGCGCGGGTGATGCTCGACTTGGGTCGCAAGACCGCGCGGTACCTATTGGCGGAGGGCAAAAAGCCGCTGCCCTTCAAACCGGCGGACATCATCCTGGCGCTTGACCCGTATTTCCCCCAGACCGAGGCAACGTTTCTTGCGGAAACAATCGGCAGCCTGATCGATCTGGGTTACCGGCAGTTTATGGCAAACAACCTGGGGCATTTTTCCCTGTTCCGGGACTACCGTTCCCATGTGCAGGTTATCGCCGGTCCTTGGCTGTATATGTTCAACAGTTGGTCGCTTTCGTTCATCGCCGCGCTGGGGGTGGAGGGCTTTGTCTCGCCGCTTGAGAACAACCGCCAGAATTTGGACAAAACCCTGCCTGCCGGAAATCGCCAGTTCCATGCCCTGCGGTCGCTGCTGTTCGTCCCGGTTTTTGCATGGCCGTCGCTGTTCCGCATCCGCGCCGACCTTGGGAAAACCTATGACTTTAACTCGTTCTCGGACAGCCGCGACGAGGAATTTTCCCTCGTCTGCGGCCCCGACGGATCGCAGGTCATCCCCCGCACGCCGTTTTCGATAACCGACAAAATCCCCTTTTTGAAGGAGGCGGGCTTCAGGCGTTTTATCATCGACCTGTGCGGCCCGCCCCTGAAAAAGAGCGACTACCGCGACCTGATGCGGGCGGTAAACGCCGGCACTCCCCTCCCCCGCGCCAGCCGCTTCAACTGGAAAGACGGCTTTTACAGCAAGGGGGAGAGTGGGGAGTAGGTGGTGGGGAATGGGGAATGGAAACAACAATCCCCGATCCCCCTCTTCAAAAAACCGCATCCTCCAGGGCTTCGCTGGTTTCCGGGACATTCTCCTGTTCAACATACGCGGCATCTCCGGCATATTCCTGCTCCGCCTCCGCTGCCTCAAGGGCATTTTTTTCCGCATCCTTTTCCTTTTTGGATTCCGGGCGAAATTCAACGTGCTCGGCGACAATGGTGACCCGCGAACGGGGCTTGCCGTCGTCGCCGGTCCATCTGCCCTGCTTCAGGCGGCCAACCACCCGCACGCCGCGGCCTTTTTTGCCCAGGTCGTTGCAGGCCTCCGCCAGCTTTGCCCAGGTTTCAACCTCAAAGAATGAAACTTCCTTTTCCAGCCCGGTATCCCGCCTGGAGTAACGGTTGGAGGCCAGGCTGAAAGTACAGATCGGCGTTCCTTTGGGAGTGGAGCGGAAATGGGGATCCCTCACCATGTTTCCCTCGATGAGAATGCTGTTAAGATTGTTCATAGATTGCCTCCTTAGCTAAATGGCATAATCCGGCAGCGCAGGCCGCCGCTCAGGGCAGCGTACGGCCCGGATGCAATGCACGCAGGCAGCGCAATTCTGCCGATGATACCATGTATATGGGACGCCGTTGGAAATTGCTTTAGCAAACACCGAAAAAAGTTAGTTTGAAAATCACGCGCGCCTGGCCAATAGCAGCTTGAGCATGTATAGCTCCATGTACAGGCGCAGAGATTCCTGCTCGGCGAGGCTTTTAAGGGCAGGGTTGCGGCCAATCAGCATATCGACCATTTCCTGAAGGCCATCGCGGGTTATCCGCTTGAGTTTGTAAACTTTTTGGGCAGCGCGAAGGCTGTCCCTCATAAGCGCCTGCACGTCGTAGACCAGGTTTTGGCCGGCTTTCTTGTCAATCAGCCGCACCCACCGCGCCTCAAGTTCGCCAAGATATTCGTTTAGCGTCTTGCCGGGCGGCACGATGGCGGCCTGGATCATACGGGCGCCCTGGTGAAGCCCCCCGCCATCCGGCTCAACGACAACGAATTCGTCGCCGTCTTCTGTTCCGGCTTTTTTGTTAGCTTTGGGCTTCGCCCCCAGGTTTCTGAAAAAAGCGATGATGGCGACTACAAAAGGAACGGAAAACCAGAAGGGAAGTTTTAATTTAACATCGGACAGCAGTTCTTTGCGGTTTAACCCAAAGAGGCTGCTAAAGGGAAGCAGCGCGCCGTCCTTGAAGATCAGAAAAGACTGGGCGGCGGCTTTCTGCTCTCGGCTCATCTCCCCGTAAACCAAAAGAAGCCTTGAATCCTTAAGCATGGTGAAAAGGGTTGGGTTGATATTTCTTGTCAGCCGTTCGAGCAGCTTGTCAAATTCATAGTCTTTTTCCATTGCGGGCTCGCGCGAGTAATCAAGCACCAGCCTGGTCCAGCGCTTTAGCATCGCCGACTTGATGCGCTGCTGGGTGTCGCTCAGCATCTTGGAGCAGACGGACAGGTACCGATTTTTTTTTATAAACCAGCGCATGCCGTTTTTTTCGTCATGCGTCACCAGCCATCGGGGAAGAGTGCCGCTCTTGTCCTTGCCAGTGGCATTTTTGATGTAGTCTTCCAGATCCTGCCGGGAGTAAATGTCCAGGAGGCGAACGCCCCGGTCGTCGGTAAAGCCGACAATTTCCTCCAGGGTATAGTGCCAGGGGGAATTGTCCATATGCGCTTCCATTTTCATCAAAGCGGCATCAACCTCGCGCTTCTTCGCCGCTATAGCCCGGTAAAAGCTGCAGCAAACCTCAATACTGCTGACCGCCTGCAGCACCGCAATGTCCTCGGCAAGCAGCTCTTTTTTCTTGCTGATGTCGTTCTTTACCAACGGGCAGAAACAGGTCCAGAACAGGTAGGGGAAATCGGCGGACTTTTCCATGTCGTCCAGGCAGTCCAGGGGGCGAACCATAATCATGTCGGTGACATCCCTGAGGAGCTTCTCTTTGCCCTGCATCTGGCCGGACAGCTTGTGCTGTATGTGCTCCTTGTTGTTCCGGGCATGGAGAAAATCCCGAATCGTCAGGAAGGCAATTTCCATAAGCTTGCGGGGGATCATGGACGCCACCATCAGGGCGTTGCCATAGCTCTGGGGAAACTGCAGCATGATAATCTCGGAGGGACTGGGCGATTCCCCGGTTTCGTTAAAGAAGAGTCCCATGTCGATATTCAGGTTAATCACCCGCGCAAAGCTATCGGGAACCTTCAGTTTAATGGATTCCTCGCAGGGAAAAGGCAAGCCGGACAGCTTGTCGATGTCATGGTAGGCTTCTTCGATAAGATCGCGGCAGTAAAGAGCCATAAAAATCCGCCCCTCGTTGCCTTCCCTCAAGAGCATGCATTTGCCGTCTTCAACCAGCGCGGGGAACCTCGAATGGAACTGCGCCCTGGTGTTAACGGCCCATTCTATCCAGTCATGATCCTGGCTTGATTTTCGCTCGGCATATTTTTCGATATAGCCCAGGAATTCTTCTATGTCAATATACGGGGATTTGGCCTTGGACGCAAAACCTTTGAGCAGATCATATAATTCAATATTGGCCATATTAGATTATTGGCATATTTTTTGAAAAAGTAAAAGACATTTCTAAGGCCAACCGGCCCAGGGGCCTCTATTGTCCTGATTTTTCCCCCTCCAGGCTGACCCCTCCTGCCCGACAGAATGACAAAAACGGCAACGCAAGTAACAAACGCCAGCACGCCGCCGAACAAAAACGGCGCAGGGGGGCCGAGCCATTCCCATAGCAATCCGGCGATGATCGAGGCGGGCAGGAGGCCGATGCCCACAATGGCAGAGTGCAGACCCAAAGCACCGGCCTTGTGCTGTTCTGGCACGATGTCAACAATCAGCGCCCGCTCCACTCCGGCGGTCAGGGCGGTGTAAAAGCCGTAGATGACGAATAACGCAACAAAGGCCGTGCTGTTTGCAACAAGCGCAATGCCCAGATACACTACGCCGTACAGGAAATAGCCGATACACAGAATGTTTTTCCTGCCGAATCGGTCGGAGAGCATTCCGGCGGGAAACGACAGCAGGGAGCCGGTCATATTGTAAATAAAATACAGCAGAATCGCATTGGTGGGTGAAAAACCGGCATCCACCGCCCGCAGAATGATAAACGCATTGGACGAATTGCCCAGCGTAAACAGAAAAATGAACACCAAAAATAGTTTCAGTTTTATGTCTAAATTTTTCCAGTTAAAGGAAACTGTTTTTCCGGTACTTTCCCGTTTTTTGTCTTTCACAAAAAAGATAAAAACAAGCCCGATAACCGCCGGAATCAGGGAAACGATAAAAATCGTTCTGTACTGATCGCCGCCTGCAAGAATAAAGCCCGAAAGGATCAGCCATGCCAGCATAATGCC
>JAISSG010000055.1 GCA_031273185.1 Treponema sp.
GGAATTCGCTTTTTGAATTCCTATGCGGTAGCGGCCCGCCGCCAAAACCAAACTTAGCGTCGCAATACTATTTGGAGTTTACATGGTAGATGGGCGATTTATTTTGGACACTAATGATCGCTGATATATCCTATCCCTTCGGTTTTCCCGTGGGTGTTGTAATTCAGGCTCGTGGTATCCTGCACCGCCAATATAGTCCCCCCATGCCGTGCCATCCTCCTGATAGTTGCTTCCCGGTGCGTCCGCAGCGCTTCCTCACGGTTCAGCTTCTCGTTATTCGGCATCCGATATATGGCTGCGGAAACTTCGTTTCCGAGGCTTCTGCTCTGTTTTCACTGGAAAACCATATTGATTTATCCGGCTGTTTAGACAGTGTTTCCATTGTACGGACAAATCGTTTTTCAAGGCGGCTTGAGTTGCAATCCGGCCCCGTGAATTCCTCTTTCATGTTGAAAGCATGCTTCTTTGCCATATTCCCCTCCCAGAGTTTTGGCTCTTTTAGGGGCATTATACCATGTCGGTAGAAAATTGTGGGTCAAGTTTAGACCCTGGTTGAGGGGATGGGGTACGTGGCGCATATTCGCGGGGGCGGTGCAGAGAGGCAGGAGAAAGAACGGGACCCTGGGTACCATGCGCGGCGGTGGGTCGTTGAAGCCTGCCATTCATGGCTGAACCGATTCAGGAAGCTGTTGGTTCGGTATGAGAAGAAGGATGGCAATTATCTGGCACTGTTACATTTTGCCTGCGCTATTATCATATGGCGACAGATTATTTCGGTCCATCCAGGACTTATTCCCGGATAAGCTCTAAGGAAAGTCACCAAAAACCGTTCGGCATTTTCAACCGATGATGCTATATTCAAGATACTGTATCTGGCTGTTCGGAACGCCAGCAAGAAATGGACGATGCCGATACAGGACTGGGGTCAGGCGTTAAACCAGTTCGCCATTGAGTTCGGAAAAGAGCGGGTTCCGTTCTGATGATATTTTGTCATTTACACAGAATTTCGGACGGCCCCGCGAAACAGCTTGCTACCGGGCTCTCCGACCCCGTCAGGCCAGAGTGCCACTTTTCCCGCTAATTGAAATCATAGCTTCTCTGTGTCTCTGCGTAAACCTCTTCTTCAGAATAACATCTACAATTTCGGCGAAGCCTTCGCCGCATTCTTGGCTAGCGACGTAGGCGGGTTGGTGTTTTACCAGAGTCCCGTAGCGGCGGATGTTGGCGACGGCGCAGGCAAGGGGGAAACGGGCGAACATTGGCTCGTCGTTGGGGGAGTCGCCGACAAAAATCACCTCGTCCACAGCGCCGCTCCAGCCGAAACATTCTGCCAAAAAAAGCTCCGTCATGGAGAGCTTGTCATAGCGACCCATCCAGACGTTGACGTGTATCGAAGAGATTTTTGCCACGGCTCCCTCGGCAAGGGCGATGTCCCTGACCTTCTCGGCGGCGCTGAGGGGAAGCACCGGCTCCTCCTCGGCAAAATCCAGGGCGATGTCGAACAGGCGGGCAAACTGGTCTTTGGCGTCGCGCAGGCCGGGAACCTCGGCAAGGGCCCGCTCGCGTACCCGCCGCAGCAGGGGGTGATCGTTGCGTACCGCGCCGGGGTGGTACATCGCTTTGAGGCTGGGCAATAGATCAGCGGTGTCCGGCTCCTCCCAGAAGGCAAAGGCCCCGTTTTCGCCGACAACGCCGTCCACCGGCCACTCGCGGGCGATGCAGTCGCACCAGCCAGCGGGCCGACCCGTTACGGGTATCAGCTTGAGGCCGGCTGCGTGCAGATCCCACAGGGCCTTGTACGATGATGCGAGGAGCTTGCCCCGCCGGGTAAGGGTGTCGTCGATGTCCATCAACACAAAGCGGACACCGGCGGCCTGGGTTGGGGTTATTTCAGCAATTGGCTTCAGGTCTGTGCCTGGGGTTCGAGGGGGACAATCGAGGCGAGCTTGCGGCCCCTGCGCTGGTGGAACTTGACCGTGCCGTCCGCCCTGGCAAAAAGGGTGTAGTCGCCGCCGCAGCCCACGTTGGTTCCCGGGTGGATCTTTGTCCCCCGCTGGCGGGCGATGATCGTCCCCGCTTTGACAATGCTGCCGCCCGATGCCTTGATGCCCAGGTATTGGGGATTGGAATCCCGACCGTTTTTGGCGCCGCTTCCGCCGCGTTTCCGTGCCATCTAAGTCCTCCGTATCGTTAATGTACAGTGTTTTGGGTACTCCTCGGCAACGGACGCAATGCCTTCGATGAGAAATACCCCGGCGGCAAAAAGGAAATCTTTTCCCTCCTCCGCGCAATCGGCCTCCATTGAAAGGAAGCCAGTCTCCGGCGCATCGCACCGAAGCGTTATGCCCTTCCTGCCGGAAAGGGCGCGAACCGCAGTCCGCAGTAAAACCGAAACCGCAGCGCAGACAATGTCGTTGCCCGTCCGGGCAGCCCCGGCATGGCCGGAAGCCTTGCACGAGCGCAGGACATCGTTTTCGTCCAGAACCGCCTCGATCTCGATCAATTAGCCGGAAATTTCCCCGATTTTGATAAACGAATACTGCTGCCGGTGCCCTTTCGTCCTGCGGTAGTCCTTTTTGGGTTTGTACTTAAAAACGACGATTTTCGGGTCCTTCCCGTGAAATTCCACCGTCGCGCCGACCTTTGCGCCCGCAACATAGGGGCTTCCCACCGTTACCGTGTCGCCGGAAAGCAGCAGCACCGTGTCAATATCCAGTGCCGACCCCGGCTCCGCGTCGATTTTATCAACCTTGAGCAAGGCCCCGGTCTCGGCCCTGTACTGTTTTCCCTTAAACTCTACTAAAGCGTACATCTGTGTCTCCAATTTCTGCTAGTCCGATAGTTTTAGCAGAAAACGGGCAGGTTAGTCAAGAGGTCGAATTGCCTCAAAAATAATCTAACCGAAAAAGGGGCATGCCTCAAAATAAAATCCTAACCCAAATACACTTAGAGCTTATCCCTAAATAATTAACAGAAACTCTCCGATAAGTGAAATTGGAGGGGAAAATGACACAAAAACACTCATGGGAAATTACGGACGAGTATTGGGCGGTTGCCGAGCCTTTGATCCCCAAGAAAACCAGAGACCCTGGTAAACTATACCAGCGAAAACCCGGCGGGGGACGCCGCCCAATGGA